>CAZZJD010000018.1:0-13826 GCA_964654305.1 uncultured Chitinophagaceae bacterium | reverse complement strand
ACCGTCATAGGTATTTCAAAAAGTCGGGCAAGGAGAGGAACAGAAAAGATGTGTACCGCGTAGTTGCTTGTGTCCTGCAGAAGGTCGAATGATTTGGTCTTGAAGTAAGAGTTCCATAAGCCACCGCCACCAACAATAACGTGATCTGCTGACTGCATGGAGGGCAAATAATCTGCAAGGCGCCGCCAGCCAACACTTGCGACCCCGTGCATCAACTTGGTGAGTTCAGGGCGCTCGCTAGTGACAATAATGCGGGCGTCAGGCATAGCTTTGCGAACGTCTTCTATCGTGACAGACAATACGGCTTCATCACCGATGTTTCCAAAGCCCCAGTAACCAGCAATGAATATCGTCTTACCAGCCATGGTTTTGTTCAGTCTTCACCGTTTGTGGGTTGATTGCCACTGTGACCGGAGCAGAATATCCGACGAAGCCCAAGAAGTCTCGACGTTGCGTGGAGCCTTGGTTGAAGCGCGAGGCATAAATTCGCTTGAGCGGATTGCTGCTTTGTCGATGTAACTCAATTCGATGATGCGTGACGGCTAAGCCATATCGGACCTGCTGATGCCGAAAGAACTTCAGGCTGCACGTTGGAAAAGTGAACGCAAGCCAGATGATATCATGTGCCGCGTAGTACCCGTGTCCCTATAGTGTCCATTTCGATCCTCATTAACTGAAAGGGGTGCACCGCTTTACGAACTTCGTCTATCCGGTCGTCTGGGACGAGCACAAACAAGAAACCTCCCGCGCCAGCGCCGCAGAGCTTTCCCCCGATGGCACCCGCCGCCAGAGCGCTTTCATACAAATCGTCAATGGCACTGTTCGAGATTGTCGGAGAGAGTGCTTTCTTGGTTAGCCATCCTTCATGAAGCATTCCTCCAAGCTCTTGCAGCATTTGTGTTGGAGGCCGTGTCTCTAGGACATCGACGGCTTGCTCTGTGAGTTTGACCAGATGACTAAGCTGCGTGTCGATGGTCTTTTTCTTGGTGCGTTCCATCTGAAGTTCCAAGACATCAGACGCCTTTCGCTTTTGCCCCGTAAAGATCAAGCATGACGATTTGTTGATAGCACTCAAATTCTCGCTTGATACGCGCAGCGGGGAAATATTGATCCGTGAACCGTTGAAGTCGAACCTGTTGATTCCGCCGAAAGCTGCGTGCAACTGGTCCTGCACGCCGACATTTTCTTTCAACACATTCCGCTCTATGTTTATTGCGCGGCAGGCGAGTTCAAATCGTGTGGTCTCCTCTTGGCGCAATGTGTTGATAAGGTTTAGGAATCCGACCGTGAATGCGGATGAGCTGCCGAGCCCGCTGTTTGCAGGAACATCGGACATGACATTGATGTCGAGTGGTTGGTCAGGGTCACCGTATGTGTTGAGCACTTCGCGAATGACTGGATGCTGGATTTCATGAATGTGCTGCACATGCTCGAGCTTGGAGTAGCTGACACGAAAATTATATGGCTGCACACCCTTGAGCGTTACAAGGCTAATGTAGATGTATTTATTGATTGCCATCCCAAGAACTGCTCCGGGATTCCTTTCAAAATATTCCGGGTAGTCGGTTCCTCCGCCGAAGAAGCTCACTCTCAAGGGTGTGCAAGACGTAATCAGCATTGGCAAGCTCTCGCGCTGCAAATTGAATATGCCGTCGTTGTCATTTTGTGTCCATTGATGCATTCACATAAGACATCACGTCGTCTTCGCTCGATGGAAGTGACTTGCCGTAGAGCTTGGAAAGGCGCCTGGTTGAGAGCTCATAGTGTACTTGTTTCGCGTCGGCCCTGAATTGCGATCTAGAACGACACTGTGAGTGTAAGTCGGCAAGGAGCACCGTTCCGGCCCCCCCCAAATTCACAATCTGGTTAGGCGGGCGCCGGGATGCGATTGACCAGATTATCTTCGCTGCGTGATCGGTATTTATAAACTGCAAGCGCGAGGAGGATGTCAACCAGACAGCGTTTCCCGAAAGCATGTCGAAGATAGCATTCTTCTTTAGGCCGGTTCCGACAAAACCACCCATGCGGACGATGAGCCAATTCTTCTGTGTCCCCCTGACGAGTGTTTCGGCCATGTACTTGTGGAGTCCGTAACGTGACATCCTGGATGGATCGAGCGGTTGATCCTCGTCCGTTGTGCTTGGCGTGGTCTCCGGATAGACGTCTCCAGTAGATAGGTGGATGTAGTACTCCGACTGGAAACGGCATATTGTTTCGGCGACGGATCGCACAGAAGCGTCGAACTCTTCCAGCGGGGAGTTGTCAGCCAGGAACTTTTTGCTGTTGCCGTTTGCGTTCAGCAAGACGTCGCACTTTGTACCATGAAACTCGGCGGCGTTCTCGCGTGTTATCGACTGGAACGTCAAGCCAAGCTCCTTAAAATGGCGAGCGTACGCTGATCCAACGAACCCATTTCCACCTACGAGATAAATCATAGTCCGCAGCCATGAGCGGTTGTTGTTGGAACTCTGCTGAACGATGCTTGTTGTGTTTGACCCAGTTTTTTTGGGTTGGAATTCCGATTTTGAAAAAAGAGTTGAGCCTCAGGCTTGTTCATTGATTCTCTCCGGTCCACACATTGACCCGATGAACGCCAACGGTGTTAAGGACGACGTTTCCCCGAACAGGTGACGTTGGTTCAACCAAGGGAACGACCGTTGCTGGTCGGTCAAGATTCAGTACTATGTTTGCATCAGCATGATGCTGCAAGATCTGCAAAGGCGCCATGCTCAGAGCGAGTCGGGTTCCGCTTTGGTCTACGATCTCGATTTTTGCCGGCTGGAGGGGGTCTCCGTGCATCTCTAGGCTCAGGATCCACCTGCCCGGTTGGAGGCTCAGGGGTTCTCCTCCCGGCGAACGAACGACTTCTTCTGTTGAATAGGAGAGCGTTGATGCCATGCTTGGAGGCAGGGCAAGAACGTTAGAGTGGCTCGTCATCCCGTCATAATCTTGCCGACGCATCAGCTTGTACAGATTGGTGTCGTAAAAGGTGTATCCGAGGGCCTCCAGCAGGGCGAGCGGATCGCGCCGGATGTCATGCACAAAAGTATACTCTAGGATCACCGCTGGATTTTGCTGGATCAGCAGATTATGTGCCCCCGTTAGTACGTCAAACTCGGCTCCCTCAACGTCCAGCTTGATTAGCCTAGGGGGCGGTCCGTCAATATCGTCCAGCGAGATTGTCGAGACTTTTATGACTTCGCTGCCAGCGGATCTTTGCACAAGGCTTGATGCGGCGGAGTAGAAGCTTGGATCGAGGTTGAACAATAACTCTTCGCCGGATTTTCTGTAGGCTGCTTTCTCAACGAGAAATACATTGGAAGCGGTATTCAGATCCACTGTGCGCTTGAACACTGCGATCATCGCGGGGTTGCATTCGAATGCGACAACGCGCCCGTTCGGACCAACGATTCTGGAGAACGCAATTGATAGACCACCGACATTGCCGCCGACGTCAAACACCGTGTCGCCAGGCCGGAGGATGTCCCGTGCCATGTACTGGATCGGTTGCTCCCATACAATGACATCGTCGTAGATCTGGGCTGCGAGTGAGCGATCCATGTTCTATCCGGTTGTTAAGTTAGTCGTCGTGTGATGCGTCTGCTAGACAAAATATTCGCGTGGTTGGTATCCGTCAGGGGGGGGGCTGCATGAAAGCCGTTGGCTTGCTTAGAGCCGTAGGCCATCGCTACGCGAAGCATAGTTTTTCTTAAACCAATCAATTGTGCGGCTCAGCCCGGTTGACAGTGGGGTGTCGCAGGAAAGACCGAGGGATTGTAGTCGTTCCGTGGAGAAAATCTTGATCATCTGGCCATCAGGCTTTGATGTGTCCCAGCGTATATCCCCGGGAAACCCTGTAAGCGCCTTGACTAGCTCGGCGAGGTCACGAATGGAGGTGGACGTGCCGCATGATATGTTCACCGGTTCCGGGCTATCGTAGGTGTCGATAAAGTAGGGAATAAGGCGCGCTACGTCCGCAGCGTAGACGAAGTCACGCCGAGGCGTTCCGCTACCCCACATCAGAACCTCAGAGTCTTGCCGAAGAGTTGCTTCATGATAGCGTCGAATGAACGCTGGCACGACATGGCTGTCGAGCATGGAGTAATTGTCGAACTCGCCGTAGAGATTGCCGGGGATGAGTACGACCGCGTTCAAGCCGTACTGTTCGCGGTAAGCACGAGCAGCGACTGTTCCCATCATTTTGGCAGTAGAGTATCCGGCGCTCTCCTTCTGCGGATATCCCTGCCACAATTGCTTTTCATCGATCGGGCTCGTGGCTGTAGCGGGGTATGAGCAGCCGCCCATCGTGTAAACGAATTTTTTAACTTTAAATCGAGCAGCAGCGTCGAATGCAAGGGCTGTCAGGATCGTGTTTCGGAAGTAGAAGTCGGCTGGATATGTTCTATTTGCCCCAATGCCGCCTGAATAGGCGGCAAGATGAACTACAACATCAGGGCGGACCTCTGAAAACATAAGTTCAACTTGCTGCGGGTCCAAAAGATTGTAATTACACGTGGACACCCCGACAACGTTCGTGGCTCCATACCTTGCCTCCAACACAGGTTTTGTGTGCCGCCCAAGGAAGCCGGTGGCGCCAGTGAGCAAGATTTTCATGCGACTTGTCCATCCTCTGATTTTTTGTCGGTTATCACGGATGGATCGGGGAGGTGTGGTAGGAGATTAGAAAATTGAGCATCCCAGTTCAGCTCTGCCTGGTGTGCGTATCGACACCGCTCGGTCATTTCATCGTACGCGGACGATCCTATCATGCGTAAAGCCTCCTGCGACCTGTGCTTAAAGCTTTCTGTTGACCAGTCATCCATCAACACCCCGCAACCATACCGTGTGATGATGTCGATGCACAGAGGGTGTGGTGCGCAGAAGGGAGGAACACCGCAAGCAATAGCGTCGTAGAGTTTGTTGGGGGCTGCAAAGGTGGTGGCCTCATCGATGGGTGCCCACATGACAATCGAGAAACTGTAACGCGACAGAGTTTCGAAGAATGGTTGTCCACCGGGAGTGTAGCCGCGGTAGGTGCAGCCGCCGCCGGCGCCCGTTAGACCTAGGGTCACTGTTGAGGGATCGTCAAATCCCTGAATCATACCAAAAATGTCGACCGGGAGTTTGCGTATGTCAGGATCAAGAAACATCCCGGCGTTGGTGCGGGTCTTATGAAACGTGCCGCCATAGAACATTCTGCCGTTTCGGTTGCGAGGCTCGACAAATACATCGGGCCTTGCTGCGCAGTTCTGCATGATTACCGTCTTGATCGTGTGCGGTGGTTGTATACGTTGCAGATCGATGCGCGCGCGGTTGGTCTCTGGAAATACGAGAAGATCGATCTCCGAAATCGTCGATTTTACCAGGTCGAGTTCGAAAGCCTGGGTGCCGACGTGCTCGATCATATAGAGAATTGTGAACTCTGGGCGGTGCCGGATGTTCAGCATCGCGGGCAAGGTATAGTAGCCAGCGAGGACCAAGAGTTGGGGTTTCAATGTTTCAAGTCGCGTGCGTACTTGTCTGCAGTACTCACTTCGGCCTGCCCATGAGTACGGATGCCCCATGGTCACGACGCGTTCGATGCAGATCTGCGTGTCATCCGGCACGATTGCCGGCCGTTCGAGTTGGTCAGGTTCCAGCAGCATCACCTGACAGCCGTAGTGAGCAGATAGTGATCTCGCCATGGACAGGAGTTGGGGCACCCCGTAGCCGAGCGAGACATCTGACACAATTACAATGGGGCGTGACGTTGTGTCAGTTTTTGAAGCGGGCCTACGAAACATGGCTGGAGCTCTTGGCGTCGACATTCCCTGATGTGGCCCGGTGTGTCATGATTTCAGGAGGCCTCTCAGAAGAAGCCAGTATCCTGTCAAGAAGAGTGTTGGTGTCATAAACGTGTTTGAGCTTTCCAGTGAGGGTTGCCGCTGTTTGATTGTAATGATCGAAGAAATCCAATGCTTCTGTAACGGCATCCACAAAGTCACTTTCTCGTGGGCCCGAAATGACGCCACCGAAGCCTAAAGGTAGGTTCTCGTCGGCAGCGTAAGCTTCAAGGGTGACGGATATTGCTTCTTGGGGTAGCCCGACGGTCAGTGGCTGGATGCGTACCCAAATATTCTCGCTAGGCCTAATCCTGAATGCAATTCGCGTGGTTGATCCGACCCGCTTTACTGTGTGACTGGAGGATGCCTGAGGCACGTCAGCGAAATTCAGGCGGGTAAGGTATGCATTTAGGTAAGTGGGGGTGTCTGTGTCCGTATCTATCTGCACCTTAAAAATGGCAAATCGTGTGTTGGGGGGCAGATTGATCCTTACGCCTTGCGAGATCCGCTCAGTAGGCAGCTTCACACTGTCAATTATTCCCGGTGACTTGATCGATGATTTCCTGGGCTCTGAGCCCGTGAACGTGTCGGAGAGGTGTTTCTGACGGTGCTCCTCAAGGAGGTTGGACATCCACGTTCCGGAAGTCACTACAGTGGGGATGCCGGCTGCAAGTGCTTCGGCGAAGACACCAGATGAGCGGGCGGCGTAATTCCTTGCGCTGTAAGGCAAGAGCATCAGGTCTGTTCTTGCGATCAGGTTCCGGTAGTTGTCTCGGTTCATAGGGCCATACACCAGTTCCACCCCCTCCGAGTAGCAATCGCGCATAATCTTGTGTGCTGCAGTGGTGCTTGGGTCGCCCTCAGGCGTGTTATAGTTCGACTGGATGAGGAATTTTGCTTTGGCGGTTGCAAGGTACGTTGTGCTAAGCGCGCGCTGACAGCTCAAAAGAAACGGGTAACCTTTTTCATCCCTAGCGTCGCCTATGTACGACATCGTGATGAGTGGCTTGCCGGCATCTTTTTGATCCGTGACGGCTTTTCGCATTGCGAGTGTGAAGTCTGACGGAACGGGAACAGTGATAAACTTAGCGACCTGTAATCGATTATACTGATCTGAAAGCTCGTCAGTATCTGTCATAAAGTGGATGTTTGCACCTGGTAGCGAGCTTATGATATCGGCGAATGTGGCCTTCAGCGCGCGGATGCTGTTGATTTGCTGCTCGTATTCGTGGGGAAGACCGTCGAGGATGTTGCGACGATACAGGAGTCCCCATGGAACTTTCTGAAACGAGGGATTTTTCTTCAGGAAACGCCGTATTCCCTCGAGTTCTGCAGTGTGTAGCGTAGGGACGAATATGTAAGCTATCTCGTCAGCGTGCATCCGCCTCAGTGCGCGCTGCAAATCTCTCTCAAACAGCCTCGAGGCCGACCTGAACGACGCCCATCCGTTGATCAGTAGTTGCTGCATCATGCTGAAGGGCAGGGCGAGCGCTGCGAGGGCAACTGGGAGAATAGCAAATGTTGCCCGGAATGAATTCCTGATCCTGATTGCCAGCCAGCGAATTACGGCGCTTCGCTTCAGCCTTAGGAATGCATACCAGAAAGTCTTTAAAACGAGTGCGACTAGAGGGTTGGCGCCGCGGGCCAAGCCTGAAGTTGACAGAAACTTTGTTCCGTTGATCGCCGATTCCCATGCCCATAGTTGGTGATATCCGAGCCAGCCATACGTCCATGTGAGCGATATCTTTCTTTTCGCGCTCGACAGTCGAGCTAGATACTCCCGGAGCTTAGCGTAGCGCTGCTTCAACGATTCGAATGCGGGCGCTGAAGGCTGGGTGTTCTCCCAAAATGTTCTTTGAAAGGCTGGGATAACGTGGTGAGAGGAGGCTTGCCCATCGGAGAATGAACGGTGTGACAGAACTCGAGTTTTGAATCCTCTATTTCGCGCAGCATCCAGGATGCGCTCAGCGTACTCAAAGTGGTGTCCGCCCAGTGTTTTTATGGATTGGTCTATTAGGATGAAGTGCTTCGGGTTTTGCGACGGGTTCTTTTCCGGTTTCATGAGTGAACCCAGTTCAAATATTTGCAAACTTGCGGGGCCGCATCATCTTGTAGCCCTTTACTAGCTCTGCAATTCCACGATCGAGGTTCCAGTCCGGGACGAAACCTGTTGCCTCAATCTTCGCATTGGAAACGATATAGTCGCGTTTGTCGGGGTCTTCGCCGACAGGTGCTTCAATGAATGTGAAGTTTGGAACCTGCGATTTTATTTTTTCGCACAGCTGTATTTTGGACAAGTTGGCTGACGAGAGACCAACGTTATACGGTTGCCCCCTCATCGTGTCGAAATTTTTGATTGTATGGATGAAGGCCTTTGTGATGTCGCGGACGTGTATGAAATTTCGTCGGAAGTGTCCCTCAAAGATTACTACCGCCCGATCGTTTACTGCGCGAAGCACGAAGTCGTTTACCAGGAGATCCACGCGCATGCGGGGGGCCATACCGAATACAGTTGCCAGTCGCAGAGTTGCACCTTTGCCGCTGTCGAGCACTGCGCGTTCAGCCTCAACCTTGGTCCTACCGTATATCGATATCGGGTTCAGCGGCGTGCGTTCGTCGCAAAATGCATCCCTTTCACCAATTCCGTAGCCGGAATTCGTGGTAGGGTAGACGAGGGTCTGCTCTCGAGAAGCGAGGCGCACTAGCGAGACAATTGCGTCCATGTTGACGGTCTGGGCGCCGATTGGGTCTTCGGCGCAGAGGGGAGCTCCTACAAGCGCGGCAAGCGGGATAAGAACGTCGTGATTCTTGACGAGTGTGGACAACAGGCGTTCATCTCGGGCGTCACCTTTAATGGGTGAGAATCGTTCATACTGGCACGCGGCCGACAATTCGAGGCCTCCATCAAGGAAGCGATCGAGCACGGTTACCGTATGACCTTGGTCTAACAGGGTTGGTACTAGGATGGATCCAATGTAACCGGCGCCGCCAGTGACCAATATCTTTCGGGGTGGTGTGAGCATAACATAACCTTCAAAAGTTAAACGTGATGGTACAGAGGGGGGCTAAGCTGCCGGGTTGTAACTCGCTGGATGTTGCTTGAGATACTTCACCCGCTCATAAACGCTCATCGATAAGAACCTGAGCTATACTGTCGATCATTTTGATGTCGCATGTGATGTGAGACCGTGGGGACTGTGCATTCCAGTTTGCCACAAGTTTTCTCTCCTTGTTTCCATGGCCCGTCAACACGTGGAATAGGCTGATCAGCCCTGCTGAAGCTCCGGCCTGGAGATCTGTCAGGCAGTCACCCACAATGGCACTTTTCTCGATTGGCGAATTGTACGCTGACAGAGCGAACATGATCATCCCTGGTCTTGGTTTTCTCCAAGAGTGTGAAGGATCCTTGTAAGGATGCAGTGCTGCATCTGGGTGAAAGGGACAAGCGATGACAAAGTCAAGTTCCGCCCCTTCATTATTCAAGCGCCGTTCAAGTTCGTGTTGGGTGGCGAGAAACTGGTCCCATGAAAAGTATCCCCGGCCGATACCTGACTGATTGGTGACAAGGCCGACATTGTAACCTGCGCTGCGGGCTCTCCTAACTGCGTTGGGTGCGCCGTCGATGATGGCAAGGTCATCGATGCGGTGGAGATAATTCACCTCCTCGACTACAACGCCGTCGCGGTCAAGGAGAAGACAGGGTCGCCCGGCGCCTTCGCTCGCACGTCGGACCTCGGCGAAGCACCCGTTTGACAGGATCATCCTTCATGCACCAGTCCAAGCTCGTGCTCAATGGCGTTGCAAAGCATCTGCCCGAGCATGATGTGCATTTCTTGAATCCGTGCTGTCGTTTGTGAGGGAACGAGGAGTAGAGGGGTTGCCAGCCCCTGCAATGTACCTCCACCCTTTCCGGATAGAGCTGTCGGTATGACGCCGAGCCCTTTGGCGGTTTCCAATGCTTTGTGGATGTTTGGACTTCTACCGGATGTGGTGATTGCGATTGCGACATCACCTGGTTTGCCGAGCGCTTCAAGTTGTCGTGAAAAGAGTTGGTCGAAACCGTAGTCGTTTCCGATGGCAGTGAGTGCGGATGTATCGGTTGTAAGAGCGATTGCTCGAAGCGCTCGCCGATCAGTCCTGTACCGCACAGTCAGCTCGGTCGCCAAGTGCTGCGCATCAGAGGCACTCCCGCCATTGCCGAAAAAAAACAACGCGTTTCCCGCCTTCAAGGCGTGGCTGCAAATCGCGACAAGTTGCTCGAATGGTTTCTGAAGGGAGGCTTGGGTGGCGCGGGTGACGTCTAAGTGCTCAGAAATCTCTGACGCCCAAAAGTTACCCAGAACAAATTTTGAAGTCATATTGTTTTCCTGTTTCACGCTGGGAGCATACTTTCGAGTGCTTTCGTGCAGTAAGAGTCTAGTCCATGCGAGCTGCGGGGGTTGGTGAGGTTGATATAGCGTTGTGGGGTCGCGGTTTTTTTAACGTGACACTGAAAAATTGTACCATCAAGGGAAACCCGCATTTCTGTGAGCGTATGGAGGGCTTTGCGGTGGCAGTCGGGTGTTAAGTTTCAATTTGGGTTGTTCGAGCTCCTCACTGCAACTATTAGTTGATCGTCTGTCACCTATTCGGAGCAGGGTCTCGCGGTGTATCTGTGGGTGTAGGAACAGGCGTGCAGCCACACCCATCCGAGGGGTTCGCTTCCGGGAGGGAAGTAGGGGTTGGGTTGCCGAGGCTCTTTGTGAGGAGGTGTCCTTCGGCTTGCTGCGCCGGGCGCCGCGTTTGATAATTGCGGGAAGGGAATTCGGAGGTCATTTAGAGTGAGGCATAAGGTCATGGTCGTCTTTGGGACGCGGCCCGAAGCAATCAAGTTGATGCCGGTCGTTCGGGCTCTTCGGTCTCAGGCGGGCTTGGAAGCGGTCGTGGTTTCCACTGGTCAGCACCGGGAGATGCTGGCTCAAGTTCTGGCGACATTCGACGAGGCTGTCGACCTCGACCTTGACATTATGTCCGCCGGTCAGACGCTGGAGCGTCTGACATCCAACATACTCGAGAGTATGTCACGTGTGATCGCTGACGTGCGTCCGGCTGTTGTTGTTGTCCACGGCGACACCACTACCGCCATGGCTTCAGCGCTTGCCGCATTCTACTCCCGCGTTCCAGTAGCTCACGTTGAGGCTGGGCTTAGGTCGCACGATGTGAAAAGGCCCTGGCCCGAAGAGTTCAATCGGATCGCAATTGATGCAATTTCTGATTTGCTTTTTGCTCCGACAGAGGAGGCGGCGAAGAACCTTTATCGTGAAAGCGAAGCCGACCGGATGATTCTCGTGACCGGTAACACAGGTATTGATGCACTGCTGCACGTGTCTGATCGGGTTGGCTCCCGCCTACCGGGCTCTATCGTGCTGCCGAATTCGGCGGGGCAACAGATAGTGCTCGTGACGGGGCACAGGCGCGAGAGCTTTGGGGATGGTTTCATGAGGATTTGCGAGGGCCTTCGGCTCATTGCGGCGAGGCCAAATGTACAGATCGTATATCCTGTGCATCTGAACCCGATGGTGCGAAAAGTCGTGTTACGCGAACTCTCCGATTTTTCGAATATCCACCTGCTTGAGCCGCTGCCATATTCCGAAATGGTTGCACTGATGGGCGCTGCAAAGGTGATCCTTACGGACTCGGGTGGCATTCAGGAAGAGGGGCCGGCGTTGGGTAAGCCTGTCATCGTCATGCGCGACGTGACTGAGAGACCTGAAGGTGTTGCGTCAGGCGTCGTTACGTTGGTTGGCACAGATTCCAGTAGAATAGCGAGTGAAGTGCTTGCGTTGCTAGATGACGAGCAGCTCTACATGACGCGAGCGCGGCGTGTCTTCCCCTACGGTGATGGGAGATCAGCCGGCCGAATTGTATCGGCCTTGGTTGATTTCTGCAGAGGCCGGTCTCTATTGGTTGCTGGTATGTAGAGTCATTCGCCTGAGACCAGTTCACCGCGGCGCGATAACTCAGGAATGCAGGTTTGCTTGTGTATTTGAAACTCTGGTCCCGCTCCCTAACGGAAGCAGCGACGGTTGCGCTGCGGAAGCTGCTGGGAGGCGCGTTGGCCATTTTCTTTTCGGCCGCATCAAAAGTGTTTCCACGTTCCCGACTGCTTTATCGATGGAAAGCTGGCGCACTTCGTATTGCTTTTAGATATCGGGAATCGGCCGATGCGTATCGTTCAATGATGAAAATCTGGCCGGCGCAGGCTGTTTTTGCGCTGGAGTTGGGCCATGTGTTGCGGCGATCTGGTCCAAGAGGTGGCTGTGTGCGCTCTTTTGCTCGAGCTTGGCTTCTTGGATATCGGGGCCGAGACCTGGTTGACGCGTTCCGGAATGCTGCTGGGTATCGCTCTATGGAGATGAGGCAGAGTTTGACTGAAGTGGCCACTGACCTTTCAATGCCCGCTTCTGTTTATTCTGAGAGAGTTGCGGAGTTGATTCCGGTAACTTGGACATCCCTTGATGGTAGTATTCCGAAGTATAAGTCTGTGGTGTTCCTTTATCTAAGTGCAATAGACTGGAACTATCGACGTCAACGGCCTCAGCATATGGCGGCGGCCATAGCGGCACATGGATATGGAGTCTGCTATGTCTCCACAGTCTTCGATGAGGGGGAGGGGGAGCCTCGCTTCCGTGTTCTGAATGGGTTAGCTGATGGTTTGGTCGAGGTGGGGTTGGTATTCCGAAACTCGGGTTCTGGTTCGATCCACTATGATCCGGATCATGCCGCCTGTCTGGGCGCGGGTATGGCGCTAAAAGCCCTCTGCGAAGCCGTAAGTGGGGAGGTTGTGGTAGTGGTGGACCATCCTGCCTGGTACCCGATGCTTGATGCACTGCGCGGCGTCTCACGTATCGTGTATGATTGTATTGACGTCATTGGTGCTTTCCCGAACACCTCATCGCATCTGCTCAAAAACGAAATGATGCTCATCAAAGAGGCTGACACAGTGTTGGCCTCTTCGCGCTGTATTGGCGAGTTTGTTGAGCGATCTCGGAGTGCTGTCGTTGTTCCAAACGGTGTTGAGTTTAGGCGTTTCAATGCTGTTGCCTGCGAGGCTCCGTCGTCAAGTCAAGTCGAGATCCTGTATTTCGGTGCGATCTCCCATTGGTTCGATGAGGCATTGGTTCGTCGTGTGGCCGAACGCTTTTCCGGTTGGCGGTTTACGCTCATTGGTGAAGCTGACAGCAATGTAGTCAAGTGCCTGAAAATGGTCGAGAACATCGATTTAGTCGGCGAAGTGCATTATGAAGAGCTTCCTCGTTACCTTGCCCGAGCCAGTGCCGCAATCATTCCATTCAAGATCAACTCGCTGACGAGAGGTGTAAACCCGGTCAAAGTATATGAGTACCTGGCTGCAGGTCGGCCGGTGGTTTCCACACCTTTGCCCGAGCTGGTCGGAAATCCGCATGTGCTCACCGCAAGGGGCGTGAATGAGTTTGCAGAAGCGCTGTCGCGTTGTGTTAGTTCGGATCTCGCGAGCGCTAGGCTTGAGCGATCGAGATGGGCAGCGGAGCAGGACTGGGGTGTTCGGGCAAAATCACTTTTATCCGCCGTGCTTGATGCTGATACCAAAGGGAACTAGCAGGCTGTTGAAGTAGCAGCCCAATTTTGCTGTCTGGCTGTGACCAATTCAAGTCAGATCACGTTCTTCTGGGGCGGTGCCCGCTTGCACCGCCCTTTTCATGCGCGCTCATGCGTCCATCAGCTTCGGGATACGGATGATGTTGTAGGCGGCGACGCTGAAGGTGAAGGCCCATCCGACTTTTCTCATGCCCCGGAACTTCGTCTTTCGCATGCCGGCCACCGATTTCATCCATCCGAACCCTTCCTCGATGCGCTTGCGAATGCGCTGACTCGTCGTGTTGACCTGCCCATATTCTTCGGACCAGCCTTAACTTGAGAAGCCAGCCCTCTGCTCCGAGACCAAACACTGGACCAGCCTTAGCTGGAGTTTTCGACCTTATCGCA
>CAZZJD010000017.1:0-13835 GCA_964654305.1 uncultured Chitinophagaceae bacterium | reverse complement strand
TAATATCCATCATTTTCTCCAGTACGCCTTCCGATTCATCAAGAATACCTCCGGGAAGATACGTACCGGCATTATTGACAAGTACATCGATGCGCATGTTTTGCTCAAGCAGCCATTGTCCGAATGACTCAACATCTTCTTTTACTGAAAGATCTTTTGCAAGACCCATTATAGTTGAATCCGGAAATTTATTTTTCAATTCCGTAACGGTATGCTGAAGCGTTGCTTCATTGCGTGCGCAGAGATATAAATGGTGCCCGTTTGCGGCAAATTCATCTGCTACTGCTTTTCCAATACCGCGAGAAGCGCCGGTAATCACAATATTCATAATGAAAATTTATAATGCGAAGTACGAACTTTTTTGGAGATAAACCCTCGCTTAATCTAAGTGAAACCCTTATTTACGGAAATGGCATAGTGAATTACTTGCACTGATTCAAACGCTGCTTTACTTTTACATCATGTTACTGAAACAGGTAACGAAATCCAATACCCTAATTAAAACTGAGCCCGTTTTAGATCCATCCTTATGAAAACTATGGCTTCCTTACCCAACGAAAACGTAAGAAAGTAAAAAATTAAGAAGCCAAAATAAAAACCCTCCAATTGGAGGGTTTTGTTTTATTCTCTGCTCATAATCCCGGGCCCTATAACCACGGGCTTAAGCCCGTGGTTATAGGGCCATAGTCATGATTAAATCTTTTTCAATCACTCAACTGTTAATCGAATCGCCTGATCTCTCCAGTCTTTTATTAAAATATTCCAACCATGACCGACAAGACGTAATATTTCTGCATTTTTCCCATCTATCATAATACGCTTTGGCGCTTGCTCGCCATGCAGCACCCACCTCACATCTCTCTTTTCAGGCTTGCCCGTATACTTGTTACCGATTGATACAAAACGAATACGGCTATTATTATTCTGCGTATTTACATGAATATTGATCTTCTCATACGCCCTAGTCTTATCTGCATTGGCAGAAAAACCATCATCCTCATACATTGAAAAAGTTTGGCTTCCTTCATTCGGATAATAATGCCACTCAAGAATTTCTTTAGGATAATCACCTGTATTACTAAAAGAAGGTTTCATCGGAATCACACTGCCCGCTTTTACATATACAGGAATCGTTTGTGCCGATACTGGTACCTCTACCCATCTACCTCCATTTATTTTTTCTGTTGGATTCCAGAAATCATACCAAGCACCCCTCGGCAAATACAATCTTCTTTTCTTTGCCCCTTTCTCCAATACCGGTGCCACCATAAAGGCATTACCAAAATAATACTGATCAACCGCCTTGTATAAATTTTTGTCTGTGGTATCTGTATAAAACAATGGCCTTACAAATGGAGCTCCTGTTTTGCCCGATTCATATGCTAACTGATATACATAAGGCATCAATCGGTATCTTAATGAAATAAAATTTCTCAGTATCGTCTTTTCAGGCTCATCATAAAATACCGGCTCACTCTCTATCTGCGGAATCTTCGGGTCTGGTGCACTCACGCTGCCGTGTGGACGAAAAACAGGACTGAAAACCGCCATCTGTATCCACCTTCTGTACAGCTCGGGATCTCTTTCGCCCATCGCAAATCCTCCAGCATCACTATGCATTGTAGGAGCACCACTCATTCCCATGCTTAACATAATCGGTAATTGCGCCTGAAATCCCTTCCAGCTTCTCTCTACATCTCCACTCCACGGAAAAGAACCATATCGCCAAGTGCCGGCATACCCGCTTCTGTTTAAATGAAACAATCGCTCAGTAGGATAATATTTTTTATATTTTTCAAACAACATCTCACTCCATACATGTCCGTATATATTGTGGACCTCATCGGCATTAAATAATCGCTTCTTTCCATAATCCTGGAGATTGTGATAAATATAGTTGGGGTGTTTTTCCGGCTCGCCCAAATCGCCCCACCATCCAGCAATGCCCTTTTTGATCTGGCGGTCATACTGTGACCAATACCAGTCTTTGGTTTTATTTTTAAAAAGATCTAACAATCCCGCATAACCGAACCAGAATTCTTTGATGCCAATCGTATCTCCTTTTTGATCTACCGCATTCAATTTGTTTTTTTGTGTATAGGTAAAGTTTTTCGACTCAGACAAAACAAAAGGTTCAGTAATTAAAATAGTTTTAATATCCATTTTCTTCAATGAATCAATCATTAACTGCGGCTCTGGAAAACGCTTCAGGTTCCAATCGAGATCACCCATATTCCAAGCCCCATGCACCCCATCGCCAAACCAGAACAGATCGATGATGGCAGCATCAACAGGAAATTGCTGCGCTTTCATATTGTTAGCAATCTCCAGCACTTCCTGCTGACTTCTATATCCGAAACGACTCATAAAATTTCCTAACACCCAGCGCGCAGGCATGGGCATCCTACCCACAAGGGATGTAAACTTTTCAATTAATATGGAAGGACTACCGCCGAAGAATGTATAATAATCCAGCTTACCGCCTACAAAACCTGCCTCTAACTGTGTGTTGTTGGTTTTTCCGAAATCAAAATACCCCTTTGATGGATTATCAAAAAATATCGCATAACCATTTCCGGATTGAAGAAAAGGTATGGAATAATTCAGATTATCTGCATTGATATTATATCCATACCAAGGATTATTATTCAGATCAATTTTTGTTCCATATTTATTTACAGATATAGATCTTGAGCCACCGCCAAAAAAAGATTCATTGTTTTGTATACTGAACTTTAATTTTCGAAACTGACTGTCGGCATCAATACCATTCAAAGCAAAAGAACGCAGCTGCTGACTATAATGTATATGCCCTGTTTTCTTATTCACTTTAACCAACTGCTTGCCATTGCTGCATATTAATATTTCTTCATCATTCCTAACAAGCTTCGGACGGAATGAGTTTTTTAATATAACCGCATTGCTGATTTGATCTCCTTTATAACCACTGGTTTCAATGGTGGTCTGAATAATATCTGAAGGATAGGCCGTAAAAATAATTTTACCCTGCTCGCCAGTTACGAGAATTGATTTTGATTGTAGTTCAATTTTATTTACGGCCCCAATAATTGTTTGAGCAGATAAATAATAGGAAGAAAGAATGAATACTGTTAATACTAAAAAATAACGCATATTGATTGTTTGAATCCCGAAACTAATATTTTGATAGGGGATAATAAAATTTATACCTTGAAAGTTGGAGGTTGGAGGTTAAAAAGAAAAGTACAATCAATAACCTACAACCCACAACCATTTCATGTCAAAGAAAGTGAGAATAAAGCGCTAACAAAACTTTTTTGCACTTAAATTGCACCTTCTCAAAACAACAATATGGAATATAACAAACTTATCTCTGTTACGGGTTTACCCGGACTCTATGAACTGATCAGTACAAAATCCGATGGTGCTATTGTAAGATCATTAGAAGATCAGTCTACCAAATTTGCTTCTACACGCCAGCACGGCTTCTCGCAGCTGGAAAGCATTGAAGTGTATACCATTCGTGAAAATGTAAATTTGGCTGATATTTTTCTGGCGATGCAGAAAAGTAATGAAACCCTTCCTGATGAAAAAGATTCAAAAGCTATTCAATCCTACTTTAAAAAAGTATATCCCGACCTGGATTTCGAAAGAGTATATACCAGCGACATGAAGAAAATGGTGAAATGGTTTGCCATCATCAAAGAAAAAGGAATTGAGATCAAACTTTCAGAGGAAGAAAATACAAGCGATAACGAATCCGAATAAAAGCTAAATCAATTTTTATGTTAACCGCAGCTATCAGTCCTGTACCCCGCCGTTTTGTTCCTAAAGATTTTGTAATAACAGACTGGGACCATCTGGCTCCTTATTTTCAACAACTGTCTGAAAGAAAAATAGATACCGTTAAGGATCTCGAACAATGGTTAAAGGATAGCAGCGAACTGGAAGCCGTAATCAGCGAAGATGTTTGTTGGAGACAAGTCAGAATGACCTGTGATACGGAAAACAAAACTTACGAAGAGGCTTTCAATTATTTTTATACGGATATTGCTCCACAGATGCAGCCCATCGCAGATAAGTTGCATCGCAAACTGATGGATTGCCCTTTTACTGCTCAACTTGACAAGCAAAAATATTTTACCTATCTCCGTTCCGTCAAAAAAAATATCGAACTCTTCAGAGAAGAAAACATTCCTTTATTTTCTGAACTGAGTGTGATGCAGCAGCAGTTCGGACAGATCGCGGGAAAAATGACCATTACTGTTGAAGAGAAAGAATACACATTACAACAGGCGGCTAAATTTCTGGAAAGCTCAGACAGAAAATTGCGCGAAGAAGTATATCTAAAAATTCAAGAGCGTCGATTTCAGGATAGAGATGCATTAAACCATTTATTTGATCAGCTCGTTTCGAAAAGACATCAGGTTGCAAAAAATGCTGGGTTCGGTAATTACAGAGATTATAAATTCAAAGAGCTGGGACGGTTTGATTATACACCGCAGGACTGTTATGATTTTCATGCATCCATTCTCGAACATGTAGTGCCGCTGGTAAAGATCATTTACGAAGCTCAAAAAAATTCCATTGGGGTAGATACGCTGCGACCCTGGGATCTGGAAGCAGAACCCGAAGGTGTAAAACCCTTACGCCCTTTCAAAAATGGTGAAGAGTTGATTGAAAAAACGATTGCGGTTTTTCAAAAACTCCATCCTTTTTTTGCAGATTGTTTGGTAAAAATGCGAGAGATGAAGCGTTTTGATTTAGACAGTCGAAAAGGCAAAGCGCCGGGCGGTTATAATATGCCATTAGCGGAAACCGGCGCGCCATTTATCTTTATGAATGCAGCCGGCACCATGGATGATGTAACCACAATGGTTCACGAGGGCGGTCATGCCATTCATTCTTTTCTTACCCATCCGCTAGAGCTGACCGGATTCAAAGAATACGGTGCAGAAATTGCGGAAGTGGCGAGTATGGCAATGGAATTATTCAGCATGGAACATTGGGATCTTTTCTTTGAAGATAAAGAGGAATTGAGACGCGCTAAATTCAAGCAGCTAGAACGGGTATTAACCATATTACCATGGATTGCGCGTATTGATGCCTTTCAACATTGGCTCTATGAAAATCCGAAACATACACAAGAAGAAAGAAGTGCATACTGGATACAACTGGCAGAACAATACAGTACCGGATTGATTGATTATAGTGGACTTGAAAAATTCAGACCTTGCGAGTGGCAACGACAACTTCATTTATTTGAAGTACCGTTCTATTATATTGAATATGGGATTGCGCAATTAGGCGCAATTGGTTTATGGATGCAGTTTAAGGAGAATCCGAAACAGGCACTTGATCATTATATCAAAGCATTGAGTTTAGGTGGCACCCGCACCCTACCCGAACTATACGAAGCGGCAGGATTGAAGTTTGATTTTTCTACCGCACACATTCAAAAACTTATGTTGTTTGTGAAGAAAGAGATGGAGGGATTAGGTTGACACAACATCTGTTCCTATAACCACGGGGTTAACCCCGTGGTTATAGGAACAGATGCATATTTATAATTTCTTATCTTACCCTCATGCACGCATACTTTCAGGATAAAGTGTTAGAGGCCGGTTGCGATGAAGCCGGAAGAGGTTGTTATGCGGGTCCTGTGTTTGCAGCAGCTGTCATTCTTCCAAAAGATTTTGAACATCCTTTACTTAATGATTCTAAAAAAGTAAAAATCGCCGACCGATATATCCTCAGAACATTTATTGAAGCGAATGCGCTCTCTTTTGCAGTAGGAACAGTATCTGTTGAGGAGATTGATTCAATCAATATTCTTCGCGCCTCATTTACTGCTATGCATCGCGCCATCGATCAGCTTAAAAAAAATCCCAAGCTTTTACTAATTGATGGTAATCGTTTCATTCCCTATAAAAAAATTCCGCATCAATGTATTATCAAAGGAGATGGGAAATATGCTGCTATTGCCGCTGCTAGCATTCTTGCCAAAACCTATCGAGATGATTATATGATGCATTTACACGATGCGCATCCGCAATACAAATGGAATGTAAATAAAGGATATGGTACAGCCGCACACAGGGCCGCCATTGCACAATACGGACTGACCGAACATCATCGGAAGTCATTCAATATACTGCCCGTTCAGCAGAAAATATTTTAATCCATAGCCAGTTTTAAACCCCTGGCTATCTGATATACAACTCACTCGTCCCATTCACCCAACCCCTTTCTAATCAATACCGGCTCTTCATTGGTAAAATCTACAATCGTAGATGGCGTCATTCCTCCAGTACCACCATCAATAATCATATCTACCTGTTTTTGAAATGCATCATAAATCCATTCGGGATCAGTATAGGATTCTACCAGATCTCCAGGCAACGAGGCGCTCAGTATGGGCCGGCCCAAACCTGATACAATTGCTTGTGTTATGGGATGATCAGGAACGCGTAGTCCGATGGTATCCTTCTTACTCTTTAATATTTTAGGTACTTCCTTGCTAGCGGGCAGAATGAATGTATATGGCCCAGGCAAATATCTCTTAAGTAAACGATAAGTAGGAGTAGGTAACTGACGGGCATATTTGCTCAGATCACTCAAGTCACTACATACAAAAGAAAGCTGGGCCTTCTGCGGATCCACCTGTTTTATGCGACAGATTTTTTCAATCGCCTTATGATTAAAAATATCACAACCAATCCCATAGATAGTATCCGTAGGGTAGATGATAACACCCCCCTTTTCAAGGGATTCTACAACCGTTTTGATCTGTCGGGGCTGTGGATTTTGTGGATGGATATGTATCAGCATTGATTTTTTATAGTCGTCATAGCCAGGAGTTTAAACCCTTGCTATGAATGAATGTATAATATGTACTAAATTAATTTTTTTATCCCGAACCCTTGCATAAATCACTAAAACACCTTATCTTCAGTAGCTTATCGGTTACTTGCTCCAATCTCCTTTGTTGTGCCCCCGTTCCTCATTGAAAATAACAACTTTCATTTACCTATAATTATTAAGATTTTCAGAGAATCATAAGAAGGAAACTTCTGTGATTTTTTGTGGTTTCAGAGGTAAGCAAAAGGGCCTGTGATTTCTATCCGGGCTCTATTTTTTTGCCGGTACATGAAGCGTTGTGTTCATGAATGTGGTGATGTCATTTTCTACCGTCAATATATCTTTCGATTTAATTCTACTCGCCAACACATGATCTCCCGCATTAGGAACAGCAATGGCTTTTTTAAGATTAACTGGCGTTTGTAATAGATTAAACATTGTCAACATCGCACTTACCTTAACAACCTTATCCTGCTCTGCTTCATTTTTATAATAATATAGCATGAGTGTGGGTTGTTTTATCTTTTGATAGGTGGATCGCTTCATCGTGGTTTCAAGATATTCTTGTAACGCAACGATGGCCTCTAGACGATAAGGTGTATTCCAGAATTTTCTATATGCTGCCGTTGTATCGGCAGGAGTGAAATATTTTGATCCTACAACATATCTTCCAATCTGTAAGCCCCAAGGGTTGTTGGCAATCCATGCGGTACTGTTATTGATTTCTATATTCGGCGAAAGTAATATCAGTGCATGTACTTCCGGAAACTCAGCAGCAAGATGCAGCGCATTAGTGGCTCCGGTAGAAGTTCCCATTATAATCACTTTCTTTCCCAATTGTTTACCGATGGCGTAAGCCTCTTTCGCACTCTCCCAATATTTATCTGCCGTTAAGTACAACAATTGATCTGTAGTATCAATGCCGTGTTCTGCAAGTCTCGCCAAATAAAGATTACATCCGAATTTTTTTGCTATGTTCTCGTGAACCGGATCTCCCTCTTCCTGAGAAGCAGAAAATCCATGCAAATACACAATTGCATATTCTGTAGGCTGCTTTAATACTGTATCTGCCCAAAGAATTTTCGCCTGATTATCTTCTTTTAATTTTCTTTTACTTTCAATGGTGGCCACATAATTTTCGAGACCGGAAGATGTTGTTGGGATAGTAGGAAGTTCTTTTGTATAGTCGGGGGTATCTGGATTAGGTCCGGCAAAATATACAATAGCAAGAACGACAAGAAATATGAAAAGAATTTTAGCACGCTTCATAAAATGCTTTTTCTGAATGTACGAATTTTTAGATCAATTTTAATTTGTTCTCATAATCCTCTTTTGCTTTAGTTCTTCATTATAATTAATAATTAATTATAATCCCTCTTCCCCGCCCCAAAATGCCGTACCTTTGCGGCCTCAAAACAGAAGGAGTTTAAAATGAATATTCGCAACATCGCCATCATCGCCCACGTTGACCACGGAAAAACAACCCTGGTAGATAAAATTCTGCATGCCACTAAAGTATTCCGCGATAATCAGGAAACCGGTGAGCTGATTATGGATAGCAATGATCTCGAAAAAGAAAGAGGCATTACTATTTTTTCTAAAAATGCCGCCGTAGTATATAACGGAATAAAAATAAATGTAATTGATACCCCCGGGCACGCCGACTTCGGCGGTGAGGTAGAGCGCGTATTGAAAATGGCTGATGGTGTGATCCTTCTTGTAGATGCATTCGAAGGACCGATGCCGCAAACCCGTTTTGTATTACAAAAAGCATTGCAACTAAATCTGAAACCCATCGTAGTCATCAATAAAGTTGACAAACCCAATTGTCGCCCCGATGAAGTGCACGATGCGGTTTTCGAACTCTTCTTCAATCTAGACGCTACAGAAGAGCAGCTGGATTTCCCCACATATTATGGAAGTGGTAAGAACGGATGGTTCAATGATTCATTAACTCCTACTGATAATATCACGCCACTGCTGGACGGTATCATCAAATATGTACATCCTCCTCGTGTTTCAGAAGGTAATCTGCAAATGCAGATCACTTCTCTCGATTACTCTTCTTTCCTTGGAAGAATTGCCATAGGAAAAGTAAGCAGAGGCGGCATTCGTGAAAACCAACCCATTACCCTCGTACAGACGGATGGCTCTCATAAAAAATCAAGAGTAAAAGAATTGTATGTTTTTGAAGGAATGGGCAAGAAGAAGGTAACAGAAGTAATGGCCGGTGATCTTTGCGCTGTAGTGGGTCTAGAAGATTTTAATATCGGGGATACGATCGCTGATGCAGAAAATCCGGAAGCTTTACCTGTTATCAGTGTAGATGAACCAACGATGAACATGCTGTTCAGCATCAACAATTCACCGTTCTTCGGAAAGGATGGCAAATTTGTTACAAGCCGTCACCTCCGCGATCGCCTAATGAAAGAAACAGAAAAAAATCTCGCATTAAGAGTTCATGATAGTGAAGGAGGGGAAAGCTTCGTTGTATATGGTCGCGGCATTCTGCATCTAGGTGTATTGATTGAAACCATGCGCCGCGAAGGATATGAATTAACGGTGGGGCAACCACAGGTAATCACCAAACAAATTGACGGCAAAAAATACGAACCCTATGAAACGCTGGTGGTAGATGTACCTCAGGAATTTGCCAGTAAAGTAATCGATCTGGTTACGCGCAGAAAAGGGGAGATGCTGGTGATGGAAACCAAAGGAGAAATGCAACACCTGGAATTCGATATTCCTTCACGTGGTTTGATAGGTTTGCGTACACAAATGCTTACGGCAACAACAGGAGAGGCAGTGATGGCGCATCGCTTCAATGAATACAAACCCTGGAAGGGTCAGATCCCCGGAAGAAACAACGGCGTATTGTTGGCTAAACAAGGCGGAACGGCTACCGGATATTCGCTGGATAAACTTCAAGACAGAGGATCTTTCTTTATTGATCCGGGAGAAGAAGTATATGCCGGACAGATTTTAGCAGAACATATAAAACCAGGTGATCTGGTGGTGAATATTATTGAAGGAAAGAAACTGACCAACATGCGTGCCAGCGGAAGTGATGCTGCTACCAATATCGCTCCTAAAATTTTAATGACACTTGAGGAGTGTATGGAGTACATTGAATTTGATGAGTGTATTGAAGTAACCCCCAATTTCATCCGCATGCGGAAAGTATTGTTGAACGAAGAAGATCGCAAGCGGGCATCTAAACAAATGGCGGCTCAGGCAGACTAAGAGATCAGGCTTTTTGTTGATTAAGTCTCCGCTCAAACAACCATTTAAATGGTTTAGGCTCTTCATGACGAAGCTGAAACCGTGCTATACTTTGTTCTCTTAATATTTGCATCGCCTCCTCTATAGAATCTGTAACCGAGAAGAGGAATTCATCTTCAGGACTTATGGTTCCTTTTGTTTTCATGCGTTGTACGTGATCCAGTACATCTTGATGATATTCTCTTCCTATAACAATAACCGGGAAGTTTTTGATTTTTTCTGTTTGTATTAATGTAATTGCTTCAAAGAATTCATCTAACGTTCCGTATCCGCCCGGCATGCAAACAAAACCATATGAATATTTAATCAGTAGTGTTTTTCTTACAAAAAAGTATTTAATATCTACCCACTTATCCAGATAAGGATTCGGCTTTTGCTCGAAAGGAAGCACGATATTACAACCGACGCTTCTTCCATTCACTTCTTTTGCTCCTCTGTTCGCTGCTTCCATCAAGCCTGGGCCACCGCCGGTCATCACAGTAAATCCCAACTTCGCTACCTCGGCTCCGACTTTTCGTGTAAGTTCATAATATTCATGGCCTTCCGGATAACGAGCCGATCCGAATATGGTTACACAGGGACCCACAAAAGATAAACTTCTGAATCCACGAATAAATTCTAATAAAACCTTGATCGTAAACTTGAATTCTTGCCAGCGGCTTTGGGGTCCTTCCAGAAATTTGATCTCATTGGGTTGCTTCATGTATGGCAATATTTATTGCCACTAAATTAGAGTATTTAGATTATGGATATTTAAAAGATTTATTAAAATAAATTCTTCGCCTGAGCCGATACATTATGCAACTGATGAAATTCACGGCGACCTATCTCATTCAATTCATCAAGTGTTGCCGTATCCACCACATCAGTTTGTATCCATCCCGATTTGGTATAATGAGATATTTGAACAAAAAGACTAAATTCTTTCTGCATCATTTCTTCAACCTCTTTTACTGTGGTGTTTGGTAATAAATAAATAGCGCCTTCATGATGCTTTAATCTGACAGAGCCGGCTTTTATATAAGGACTGAATTTTGATGATTCTGAGGAAGATGACATTGATAAGTGGGATTTATCAAAAAAATCCAATCTCAGGTAAGGATAAAATTTACTGAAATCCATTTGAATTTCTCGTAAAAGCCTGTCGTCGTTGATGTGTAAGATCATAGTTGTTTGTTTGTTACATTAAAAATGTAAAACTATTTTCTATATTACGCTGTTTCTATGATTAGAATTGTTGGTTATGTTGATATAAAACAGAACCCCGCCGGGAACGGCGGGGCGTATTACCAACCAAAAATACAGGAAGCTTTTATTAGGTGCTCTTCAGTTTATTGATGCGTAATGAATAGGGGCAGATGAACACTATTGATCAATTCATCTGCAAAACTTTTTTTGAATAAGGTGCTGAACAGACTTCTACCATAAGCCCCCATCACCACCCATCCGCTTTCTTCTTCTATCAACCAGTTCGTTAATTGAGCTTTGTTTTCCATCGTCATATCATATAAGGTAAGATCAGAAAAATGACGGGCCGCTAACTCTGCAATCAATTCCTGATCAGGCAATTGCTCTTCCGGCTTTTTGCTCACCTTCAATAAAGTAGTAGGAAGTACTGTTAATTCGGGAAATAAATAACTGAACTGTTTGATGGCAAAAACAGAAGACGCCTCCCCATCATATAATAATAAAATTCTGTCGGGCGTTTTGAATTTCTCCGGGACTAGTAAAACAGGACACTCCGCTTTTTTCAACAATTCCTGCATATACTCATTAGGTTGATCGCTGTTGATGTTGGAAAAAAAGGATTCGCGACTCAATAATATCAAATCAGCAAAACGACTCTCCTGAATTAATGAAGCCAATGGAAGATTTTCAGAATCATTATGTATACGATACTCCAACCCTTCCCCTTGACATTTTTCTTCAAATAAATGAATATTGCGTGCAATCTGCTCTCCATACTCGCCTTCCACTAACGAAGGCATCATGGGAACTGCCTCCAAGCCCGTATATGCTACAATCTTTGAAACATCAATAGGACTTAAAAATACACCGGTTAACAACAAAGGGTCTTTGCGATGCCATTCCGCCGCCAACTCAAATGCCCCCTCAGGAAAATGAGTTCCATCTAATGCTAATAATACTTTTTTCATACGCGATCAATTATAAAACGAAAGTAGAAATATGATTTTATCAGGCTCATGATGTGTGGAATGTGTTTGAATGATGTTCGTCAGGGTTGTATGATATTTCTCGAAACATAATCATTAAATGCTTCCTGCATAAGCATAAAATCATTTTCCAGATATCCTATTTGCTTTCGAATCTGTTGTTGCTTTTCAAGTGTTGTGGCACTGATTTGCTGATCTGGCCTGTAATACTCCTTATTTAAGAGCAAATCCTGTTCTCTAAGATCCTGCTTCATCAACTCAAGCGCTGCTTCTTTTAATAAGATTTGGTTTTGAAATTGCTCGGCACGCTCTACAATTTCATTCGAACTATTGTGTTCGAGTAAACGACTGAGTCTGGTCTTCATCTGAATACATTCCTGATTCATCAGATCCAATGTTTTCAGCCATTCGGAGTTTTCTTGTTTAATATATTGAAACTGGTTGGTTTGCATAATTTCATATTCAGCAAACACCCCCTTTGCAGGGGGTGCTTTCGTGCTTACCTAATCTCTATTTTTTTGTGGGTGCCCGTTTTTTCCTCCGCTATTTTCGGAAGGAGTAGGGAGAGCTCTCCGTTTTCATAAAGGGCCTCAATCTTCTCGGTTTTGATATTTTCCGGCAAAGTAAAAGTTCTGGAGAAAGAAGTATAGTTATACTCATTGCGGGTATACTTTTCTTCTTTTTCCTCTTTTTTTGTTGTCTTTTCTGCACTGATAGTGATCAAATTGCCATCGATATCAATCTTAAAGTCTTCTTTTTTCAAACCCGGTGCGGCCATGGTAATTCTAAAGGACTGATTATCTTCCGTTACATTTACTGCCGGAATGGTAGCAACTCTTTCCCAGCCGTTATCAAACCATTCTCTCCAAGGTTTGAAAAAATCATCGAATACTGTTGGCAATGTCTCTCTTCTTTTTACGGTTAATGTTCCGTTGTTCATAAAAAAATTTTTAATGATGAATAAATAATACGGATCAAATTTCAGTATCTAATAACTACAAATTCAAGAATTGACATCAGCGGTTTATGTGATTCGAATCACCAAACCACACGCTTAAAATAAGCAGGCTTGTGTGTGTTTTTTGTTTTGGATATAAAGCCTTTTACAATGGAATTGTCGTATTGAAATTTTTTGATGCGCATATTTGGTTGAATAATTATAATTTAAATGCGTTGGTATTAAGATTGAGCGGGCGGCGGCTGATCGTTTTATTTTTGGATTGATGGTGTAATGTCGTCATCAAACTGACCGTCGTTCACACTCCGAAACAATGCAGCAAGAAATCCTCCTGCGATTAATAAACTTGCGATGATCAGAATAAACATGACAGATATAATATTTGATTATAGCAGACAAAACTATCTCTCAGGCAATAGGAACGGAATGAGTGCCCTCAAAAGAAAGACTGATATATATCAGAATTGTGTATGTTGTATAGATTTTGGTTGGGTATTTATAAACAACCAGACTAGTTGAGATTGAAAAATAGGGGTGGTATTTGAACTATAAGCATTTCATCATAGCCAAGGGTTTAAACC
>CAZZJD010000016.1:0-14033 GCA_964654305.1 uncultured Chitinophagaceae bacterium | reverse complement strand
TTAACTACATATTTTTTATTTAATCGTATATCATTTAAAGCACTAAAGGCAACCTTAGGTTCATTAAAATGAAAATAAGCGGCCCCTATAAAAAATTTATTATTAAAACCAAAGTCACTGCTTAATGCAAGCCCTACTGATGCATCCCAATAGGTAATATTGGTATTCGTAAAATCTTGTCCTGTAGGATTCGTTGTACTATATGAGCCATTAACAAACTGATCGTCAAATCTTAGTTTAGTGGGGTCCACTCGCTGACTTACACCACCGCCGATAAATCCAGCTGTCAGATACATATTTCTGTCATTGCTGATCAACTTGTGATAGGCAAGTACAGGCAATACTTGTGTTTTTCCAAGATTTCCATCGCCGGCAACATCGTTAGTAAGCTGAACACCAAAACTTATATAATCATCCGTTTGTCTTGTTGGGGTAAACTTAATTTCAAAACCAGCTGCAGTAGTTTGGTAATTTACCGGAACTGATTCCCATTGATTACGAAATGCGCTGGTAAAACGAAGGTCTCCTCTGTAAATGCCGGCCAATGCAGGATTTCTCAAAAGTGGAAGCTCATAGAACTGAGAGAAATTAATATCCTGAGCAAAAACCTGATTCGCTAAAGAGGTTATTACAACAAGGAAGAAATATATTTTTTTCATCACATTTGTCATTTTAATAAAGTAACATTCCCTTTATAGAAATAAGGGATTCCGTTATCACAAACAACCTCAACGATATATGCAAAAACATCTGGACCCGTAGCTACCCCTCTTACTAAACCATCCCATCCTTGAGTTGGATCATTTGGTTTAATATTTGTTTTTTCAAACACCAGATCACCCCACCGATTGAAAACACGCATAGATTTAACTTGCATTATCCCTTTGCCTCTTACCATGAACACATCATTTCTTCCATCCCCATCCGGACTAAATGCATTCGGTATATATACCTGAGAGTCTTCACAAAAGACTTTAATACGAACGGCGTCTTCTCCGCTACATCCAAAGAAATTAGTGACTTTTAACTTATATTCAATATCGTTGTTGATCAACGCTGTAGGTTCAGGACAGGTAGTACAATTCAAATTAACGGGTGGAGACCATAGCCATTGCTGAATCGGCCCGTTCGTAATGGTAGAAGTCAGCTTTTGCAATGTACCTGTTGATAATGTCAAATCCGGTCCGAGATCCACAACCGGATATAAGCCAACTCCAACCAATACATATCCGGTGTCATTGAAACAACCATACTCATCAAACCCAACCACACGGTAGTTGGTGGTTGCAGGCGGTGTTGCCAATGGGTTCGGAATATTTGACTGGTTCAATGTTGCTGCCGGCGTCCATTCATATCGGTAAGCCCCGCTTGCCAACAATCGAAGGGATTGCCCAACACATATACTATCGCCGGGCATCACTGTTATTTTGAATGGTTGAAGAACAATAATATTGATAGTATCATAGGCAAAGCAGCCATCTGCAGTTGTTCCTTTTACGGTATATGGTGTGGTTACATCCGGCTTCGCTACAGGATTTGCAATATTTGGATTTGATAAATAATCAATCGGAGACCATGTATAATTTAAAGCTCCGGATGCAATAAGATTTACAGACTGTCCTTTACATATTGTTGCTTCAGGTGCAGCACGAACGGTAGGCGTTTGATTGATCTTCAGCGTTTTTTGTATCGTATCATTACACGCATAGATTGTTCCGGTAATAAATTGTACAGTAACATTGCCGGCAGTAGCAAAACGCGCAATTAAAGCGTCTTTATCAGAATTGATACCATTAGAGAAATTCCATTTATAGAAATTAACGGGGTCCGTTGATGTTACAACTGAAGCAAATCTAACATCCGTATTGGTACAAATTACTGGGTCATTGATAAAATCTGCATTTGGAAATGATCTTACAATTACCTGAACAGGAGTTTGGATCGTATCACTACATCCGGAATTACTTTTAATAATTTGCTGAACCACATAAGTGCCGCTCGCTGTAAATGAATGAGTGATTTCTGTTCCGGTTCCCTTTTTGCCATCTCCAAAATTCCATTCAATAGAAGATTTACCAAAGAATACATTAGAGGTATCGGTAAATCTGACTTTGGTTGATCCGCATTCCTCTGCTTGCACATACTTGAAGCCGGGAACAATCCTATCAACTTTAATTTCATAAGTACCCGGAACGATATACCGACATCCCTCATTTGTAACAAACTCTGCCGACGCAAAATAGGTGCCTGGATTTAGATATTTATGGAACACCACCCTATTGGTTGTCGTCAATGTTTTGCCATCTCCAAAATTCCATGAGATCAAGTCTGTATTTACAGGAACGGCCTCAAAGCGCACATTGTCATCCTGACAATTAAATCCGGTTTGAACCCGAACGGTACCATCGGGCGCAGCAATAGTAATTTGTTTTACCGCTGTGTAAGTACATCCCCCTTCATCTACTATAGTCAACCTTACATTATAGATGCCATTTTGCGTATAGGTATGTTCTACTACATCTCCTGTGGCTTTGGTGCCATCCCCAAAATCCCATTCCAGTGATCTGTAATTGAGGAATGTATTGGTAAGCGTTACCTTGAATGGTCTGCACTTACCTAATGTTGCACTGATGCCAAAATTTATCGGCAGGGTGTCGATGATATTAACCTGAATTTTGAAACTATCCAAACAGGTTACACCTGGTGCATGATCTTTAAAGGCAATTAAGGTTACAGTGTAAAGTCCAGCGCGCGCATATTTATGTCCGGGATTCACCAACACGGACGTGCTTCCATCACCAAAGTTCCACAAATAACCACTGGCGTCACCGGTTGTCTGATTTGTAAACTTAATGCTGTCCCCAATACATTTGCTAAGTGATGAAGCGATGAATTTAGGCGTTGGTTTGCCGAAAACATCAATAATCTCTGTGGAACTGGTATCAGAACAAATGCTAGTCGCATTAAGCTTAACCGTATATTTTCCTGGATTTAAGAAAGTATGAATAATAGTGTCAACATTTTTTGTGGTACTTAATATATTGCCATCCCCAAAATCCCATCTGAATATTTGTGCTCCGGATGTTTTATTGAAGAAGCTGACTGTTAAAGGTGCACATCCATTTTGTTCCGTTCCCAATACTGCAAAATCCAATTTGATTGGGTTCGGTGTTACCACAAGATTGAAGAATGATGTATCGCTACCGCAAGGGTTGATCGCAATTAATTTGACAATAAAAGTTGTTTTAACACCCACAAAATAAGTATGTGTAGTATTATCTTTTATGTTCGTAGTAACCGTTGGGCTGCCATCTCCAAAATCCCATATATATGTATTGCCCACACCCAGCGATGAATTATTATATACAACAGTTAACGGAGAACAACCTGTTGTTTTGTTAGGTAAAAATCTTGATAGCGGTTTAGACTGAACGATGATCTGCTTGGTAAACCTGAGCGTATCGCATTGATTGAATGCTTTTAAAGTAACATTATAAACAGTATCGCCAAAATTCGGATTGGTTATATAGTAAATGCTGTCCGGTTGATATTGGGTGGAAGTTCTGCCATTACCAAAATCCCATTCATACTTAAAGGTTGAATTAAAGGTAGAGGTATTGGTGAAGTATACCGATAGTGGTCCGCACGCCCTATCAATGGATGAAGTGAAAGATGCGTCGGGTTGTTTATAGGTATAGTACTTTTTCGATGTGCTATCCGCCCTGCAACCATACTTACTAATGGCTACCATTTTGATAGTTATACTATCATTAGGCCCCTGAATGGTATATCCGGGGAAGTTAGTCCCATTGCCAATTAAATTACCATTAGCATACCATTTGTAATCACCATTGGCAGTAACAGGTGAAGTATTACGTATCGGAATATTGAAAGGCCAGCAGGCTGTATCAATTGGTGCATCAAAGGTTGCCTTGGCATCCGGATAGACATATATTTTATAGAGGGTAGCCGGCGCGGCACAAGCGCTTGCTGTAGAAGTGACCGAATATACTAATGAGTCTACATCCACTCCTACATTCTTCAGCGTCATGGCAGAAAGCTTGGGGCCATTACCTGATGGAGCAAATCCTGTTATGCCGCCACTGCTCACAAGCGTCCATGCAAATGAAGAATTAGGCGTAAATGAGGTCCAGGTAACCTCAGAAGTAGTACCATCATTACATACAGCTTGAAAACGAGGATTATTGCTAATCGATGATAGTGGATTAACCGTAACAAACACTTTAAATGGTTTGCCCTGACAGGACCCGGCAATACCGGAAACGGGTGTTACGATATATTCAATGGTTTCGGGAACGAAATTTGTATTCGTTAAAACACCGGTTATTGCTGACTGATTTATACCGGATACCAAACCGCCAATGCCCGGACGTGCAGAAGGTGCACTCCAAGAATATCTGGTATTATTAGGTACAATCACATCGGCATTTGGATTTCCATTTTGCGGAGTGAGCTGGAATGTTTCACCGGTACAGATCGTATCATACAAGGTAGGAATGACCGGGGTTGGATTTACCGTTACTGTTATAGTAAAAGGATTTCCTTTACAACTGTCAGCGATACCTGAAGTAGGAACGATTGTATAGGTTACGGTTTGCGGCTGATTAGTCAGATTCCTTAATGTGTCTGTAATGAAAGCTTGCGCATTACCCGCTCTTGTTCCTGTAACCGTACCGGGCAAGGTAATAGAAGGGAGACTCCATGTATATGTTGTTCCATCTGGAATAATATTGCCGCTTACATTAACAGAAGGAGTGACGGTGAAGAATGAATCGCTACAAATAGCCTGTGTGATGTTGGCAATTTTTGGCCGAGGGTTTACTACAATCTTATACAAACTAGGCGTACCATTACAAATTGCAGAGCCGGTGGTGCGCGCTGTTGCGGTATAGGTTACAGTAATAGGATTGGGGGTGTTGTTGATCAAAGTTTGTACTGGAATTTTATCGAAGCCGCTTGCAACGATTCCCGTAATGCCTGCTTGGGGTGTTGCCTGCCATGGAATAGAAACGTTACTCGATGTAGAAGAGAGGTTTACTTCCAAAGTATTGTCACCCGAACAGATCTTTTGATCACCGGGACTGAATATCACAGTGGGGGCAGGATTTACTCTTACTATTATTTTGAAATCAGGACCGGTACAATTTCCTGATTTAGGCGTAACCGTATACGTGGCAGTTTGTACTGCAGTAGTTGTGTTAGATAATGTTCCTGTGATACTGTCCGTTGATGTTCCGGCAGCGCCACCGACTAAGCCGCCAGTTACCAATGGGTCACCCCAGGTGTATGTAGTACCCGCGGGTGCCAACATAGAAGGAGGAGTATTGATCGGAGAATATTTGAAAGGAGTTCCACTACATATTGTCAATACTGTATCCAAAATTTGAGGCTTGGGGGCAACGATGATCGTAAGTGTGAAAGGTTGTCCCGGACAATTTCCAACAGCTCCTGATACAGGCGTAACACTATACAATACCTGTTGTGAAACATTGGTTATATTTATAAGGGTATCACTGATGAGCGTTTGTTGATTGGGTTGGTTTTCTTCGCCCGTAACATTCGGGTTATCCTGTACTGTCCAGGTGTATGTGGTATTGCTAGGGATGACATTGTTTGATACAAGTGACGAGGGCGTTACACGGAATGATCCTTCGCTACATATAGTATCTGAGATCGGATCTATCATTGGGCCGGGATTTACAAAAATCCGTACTTTAAATGAATTACCCGGGCAAGCACCTGGATTTCCTTTAGGTGTAACAATAAACTCAGCCCACTGCTGATCCGTCGTATTATTTTTTAATTTACCCGCAATTCTTAATACATCGGTTGCACTTGCTCCGTTGAGTACCGTAATGGCTCCGGGAGAAGAAAATGTAAAGGCAGACCAACTATAGGTTGAATTATTAGGCACAATATTCGTGCTGGTATTCGGTGGGATAAAATCATAAGTGCCGTTGCTACAAATGGTAAGTGTTGTGTCTTGTATTTGCGGTTTGGGATTGACGGTCACACGTATTGTAAATGGAAGCCCATCGCAATTGCCCGCTACGCCCGATTTAGGAGTAACAGTATATACAACCTCCTGTGGGGAATTTGATGTATTGGTAAGGGTGTCACTGATCGAACCAACACCTGTACTATTTTCTGACTCGCCTGTTACACTCGGATTATCGGCCACTGTCCATGTATAAGTTGTATTCTGCGGAATAATATTACCTGAAACGCTTGATGAAGGCGTAACCGAAAACGATCCCTCACTGCATATCACTTGCGTAATGTTGGCAATCTTCGGACGTGGATTTACGGTGATGGTCATCGTTTGCGGTGCACTGACGCAACCACTAATAGATGCCGTGATAGTTATTGTTGCAACTTGTTGAACCGCTGTTGTATTAGCGGCGATAAAACTATTGATTGATCCTGTAGAAGACAATCCAAGTCCTATCAAGGTGTTGCTGTTAGACCAGTTAATGGTTGCACTCGAAGGATTTGATGTGAAAGTAATATTACCCGTTGGTTGTCCTTCACAGACTACGATATTGGAAGAAGGAATCGTAAGATCAGGAGATGTTGGACTTAATAAAACTATAGGCCCCACTTTATTGGATGGACAACCATTAAGCGTTACTTCAATCTGATCGTACGTGCCGGCAGGGAGATTACTAATAATATGCTGGCCTGTTGAATTAACAGTAATATTTATTGGCCCTACCAGCACGCCATTTCTCAGATACCGAAGCTGATAAGTACCGGATGTCATACCTGTAATGGTTATGGAGCCATTGGTTCCTCCGCATGTGGTGGGGTTTGTTCCCGTTGCATTGATTGTAGGAGAAACTCTTATTTGGACGGTAGTAGTTGCAGATGACGAACAGGTCAAGTCTGGTGAGGTATAGGAAGCGGTTACCGTAGCTCTATAGATGCCTGACATTGCAGATGTTGCAGAAGAAATTGTTGGATTTTGTAATACACTAGTAAAGCCGTTAGGACCCGTCCAAGACCAGCTAACCGGCATCGTACTGGTGGTGCTTGCAAATAATTTGAGTGTTGAATCTGTACAAAGCGGGCCGTTATTTGACACAACAGGAAGAACAGGCGTTTGATACACAACAACATTTACCGTTCCTGCTGCAGAAGTACAATTGTTTAAGGTTAGCGTAACGTTATATGGACCACTCGCAGTAACCTGAGCATTAGTAATCGTCGGATTTTGTACAGTTCTTGAAAATCCATTAGGGCCAGACCAATTCCATGTTAGCGTTCCGGTAACATTCGTTGTTGCCGTTAAAGTTAAATTATTGCCGGAACAGACCGGGCCGGAGTAAGATGCGATAGGAGCGTCCGGCGCGTTCGGATCAACTAATGAAAAAGTTAATGTGTTGGAAGGACATCCGTTGCTGGTAACAACAATATCATAGGTGCCGGAGCTTAATCCTGTTAATATATAGCTTCCTGATGCCGGATTATTAATATTTATCGTAGGTTGAGCAACCCCTCCTTTGTTATAACTTAATACATATCGAGCTGTTGATAACAACCCCGTAATTGTAATCGAACCATTCAATGCTCTACATGCTGTAGGATCAGATTTAGAACCGGAGATGTTCGGTATTGGATTCACAACCACATTAAAATTATTTCTACAATCATTTGTATTGGTATATGTAATGATAACATTCCCTGGAGCCACTCCGGTCACCAATCCGCTATTATCTACTGTTGCTATGGCGACATTGGAGGATGTCCACGCTATTGTCGTTGCCGCGGGTAATGTGCCTGTCAATTGTATGTTTCTTCCTACACAAACATTATTTTGACCAGTAATGGTTGGTAATGGATTGGTACTAATAGTCACTTGTCCCTGAGCAGAACAGCCGGTAGATGAAAAAGATCCTGTGGCAGTGTAAGTAGTTTGAGCAGTAGGTGAAACGGTTACAGGATTAGAATTGGAAGTAAAACCGATGGGGCTTGAAGTCCAGCTATACGTATCTGCTCCGGAAGCTGTAAGTGTTGCTGATCCTTGACCCGCACAAATAGTGGTGGTTGATGCATTTATCGAAACTATTGGATTAGGATTAACCGTTACCGTTAGTATGGCTCTACAGTTATTATTGGTTGTATAAATAATTTCCGTTGTTCCAACGGAAACTCCTGTAACAATGCCTGTATTACTAACAGTAGCAACTGCAGGATTAGACGAGGTCCACGGAGTGGATGGAGACGGCGTAAAATTTCCGCGTAATTGTAAAGTTCTTCCCACACAAACATTGTTTTGGCCTGTAATGGTGGGTATGGGATTGACGCTAATAGTTACTTGTCCCTGAGCAGAACAACCGGTAGATGAAAAAGATCCTGTAGCGATATAAGTCGTTTGAGCTGTAGGAGAAACCGCAATAGGATTGGAATTGGAAGTAAAGCCGGCCGGGTTCGAAGTCCAGGTATAATTATCTGCTCCGGAAGCCGTAAGTGTTGCCGATCCTTGGCCGGAACAAATGGATGTAGCTGATGCAACAACAGAAACTGTTGGATTAGGGTAAACCGTTATTGTGACGGATGTTCTGCAACCATTATTGTCCGTGTAAGTAATATCTGCCTGGCCGGCTGCTCGACCCGTAACTAGGCCGGTATTACCGACAGTTGCAATTGTTGTATTGGAAGAAGACCACGCATTCGTACTTGCGGGAGAACCGGAACCGGATAGTTGTGTTGTTCTACCAACACATACTGTTAATGTTCCAGTGATAGTTGGTAAGGGATTAATGGTAATGGATTTCTGTACAACTGTTGAGCCACAACCATTCACTACACTGTCTTTAATTAAGTAACTCACTGGTGTAGTTCCCGTATTTGCAGGAAAGTTAATTGTTCCTGGATTGTCAGTGTTAGCCGAAGATGGTGTTGCGCCTTGAAATGTCCAAAAATGACGTTCCGGAAGGGTATCTAAACAATTCTTTACTGTTACAGATGGATTAATTGTAGTTCCCGTACAGACAGCATTGGGGGCCGTGAGGACAACCTCCGGTTTTCGAATAACGGTAAAGGTCTGAGTGGGGGAAAACACTTCCGGACAAGCATTTGATAGCCCTAGCCTTATATTATACGTTCCCTGATTATTAAGTCGAATCACGGGTTCAAAAGAAGTAGAATCTGTTGGGGATACATAACTATAATTTCTGGTAGAATCCTGAATACAGTCTCCCCCTGTTTTGGTAATAATCCACCTGTTTCTAATGGATCCGCAGACATTGTTGAATACTGAATTATTAACGGTTGTAATAGTAAAAGGGCTACACCCCTTCAAGGGAGTTGCAACGAAATTTGCTACTGGAGGGGCTTGAACACAGATCGTTTTGATAACGGTGTCAAGATTACAAAGATTACTACTGGCAACGTTTGTACGAATGATCAAGCGAATATCATAGGTGCCGGCTGTATTAAAAACAGCACTTATTTGATTAATTCCAGTGGCATTAGGGAAGGTTCCCAAATTACCTGTTACCGTAAAGTTTGCGCCTGCAACATTGGGGGTAATTGACCAAAACAACAAATAGTTTCTTATACAGTTTCCTGAATTGTCAACAAATATTCCATTAATGGTAGCATCTGTAAATCTAACAGTCGTCCCTAGGCAAACTGTAGGAGATGGACTAATGGTAAAATTTGCATCAGGTTTGGTAACAGTAGTTATCGGCTCTACAGTTGCATCATTAAATCCACACGGGTTTTCAGCGCGGATGGATACGAAGAAGGTATTCTGGGTCCTGCCTCCGGTAGCTCCACAAGAACTTTTATTAAACGTATGGGTAAAAGTTGCCGGTGCAGGATGTGTAAATACATCATTGGGAGAGCCATCATTATAACTTACCGTATATATTGTACCCGGTGGATTTTGATTTGTTGTGGCGGTATCAATTAAAAATGTTCGGGTAAGAGGAACACAAAGACCAATCGTAGAGCCCGGAGATGTTAATCCAACAGCAGGATTAGAACCGATAAAGACTTTTTCGGTAGAAGTACTGGTACATCCGGAGCCGGCTGTAACGATAAATTTTAAATCATAAAATCCAAAATCAGGATAAGTATGGGTTAATGTATCATTTGTTCCAAATGTTGGACCCGTATATATTGTACCGTCGCCCCATTCAATCCTGTAGTTTGTATTTGTAGCTTTTGTTTGCGAGCTGTTCACAACAGCTAATTGAAAACTACCTGAACCGCATATTTTAAAGGGTGTTAAAAAATTAATCGGGTCAGTAATTGTTGCATCAGGAACGGCTCCAATCGAAATTGTTTTGGTAACTGTATCCTTACATCCAGCACCATTTGTTACAATTAAATTTACAGTATACGATTGATTAGCGTTCGTGAATTTATGTGAAGGATCATTATTTGTGGAAGTATTGTCACTCCCTGATCCGGGATCTCCAAAATTCCATTGATAGGAAAGATTATTGCAATTACCCGATGAACAGCTCGGATTGAATTTTACTTCGCGATTCGAGATACATCCATTGGATCCAATATTGGTTGTAAAATCAACATTGGGAGGATTTACAACATTGATTTGAATCTGATCAGAAGCCTTACATCCTGCAGCTGACGTACCTGTAACAGTATAGGTAGTGGTTGACGAAGGTCGAGCATTTACTGATGCTCCGGTGGTAGGATTTAATCCGCCTGTTGGGGACCAGATATACGTAGATGCTCCGGATGCGGTTAGCGTAACGCCCGTTGTAGAATTAGAACAAACACTTGTAGATGTTGCGCTAATCTGAACATCTGGATTGGACGCAAAAACTACATCAACAGGATAGGTATTTCCATTTGAAAAAAATTGTTCAATTGTATTTGAACAGCTTGAGCCCGTAATAATTAAACGATATTGAAAATCATTTTTTACATAAATGGAATCATTATTTCTATTGGGATTAATTTGGAAGTCTGACCACCCCCCATTATTTTTAAATTGCCACTTATAACTTAATCCTGAAAAATTAGCACCTGAACAAGCAGATGTATCAATTGTTAGAAGGGTCGAGTCTCCCTGGCAAATTTGAATTTTATTGTTACCGTTTACTATTCCTCCTGTGAACTTTATCCGAATATTACACCCCGATGGAAAACAAGATTGCGCATAAGTTTGCGCATTGTATAACAATAAAAAAAAGATGATCGATATAGTCTGATATAAAAGAGAGTTTCTATTCCTCATAGTTAGGTTGGGGTAAAAATTAATTTACTTTATGTTTAAAAAGAAATGCAAAGAAATGGCCTTTCTCCCAAAAACCATATAACATATCTGCCCTATTGGAGTAATGTAGAAAAATTAAAAGGTTATTGCACAACAACAAGCTTGACAAGAAAGACAACCATGAGAACAGGCTTTAAATCATATCATCGTCTCCTCAATCATCTTAAATCCTTCATTTGCAGGGAGTTGCTCCCATAAAATCCGATAAACAGTAGCGGCAATCGGCATGTCGGCAAGCATTGTTTCATTGATCTGATAGATAGATCGGCTGGCATTATATCCCTCTGCCACCATATTCATTTCTTTTTGTGCGGCTTCTACAGTATATCCTCTGCCAATCATATTACCAAACTTTCGGTTGCGGCTAAAAGGAGAATAACAGGTTACCAGCAGGTCGCCCAGATATACACTGGCAGCATAGTTGGCAGACTTGCGTAAAGGATTTTTTTGTAATTGAACCCCGGGTATCGGCTCCTTGTGTACTCCTACCTCAATATTACGAATACCCACCTTGCGCAAAAAAACCGCCATCTCATCTGCCGCATTGGCAATCAATACACTTAAAAAATTATCGCCATACCCCAATCCATGTGCCATACCACTGCCAACCGCATAAATATTTTTTAATACCGCTGCAAACTGAACACCAAAGATGTCGGTGTTGATTACCGTGTTGATATAATGATTTTTAAAATAATCGGCGATTTCCTGCGACTGCTCCTCATCAAGGCCGGAAAAAGTGAGATAGGATAATTTCTCAGACGCCACCTCTTCAGCATGACAAGGCCCCATGATGGTAAAATAATCATTCATATCTACGCCGAAATCCTGTGACAGAAAATCATTGATCAAAATATTTTTCTCCGGCAACAAACCCTTTATCGCAGATATGATTTTTTTTCCTTGCAGTTGTTCGGGCGTAAAACCTCGCAGCACGCTGCCAATATATGCCGATGGAATGGCAAGAATGACTGTTGCCGCCTCCGCTATCGCTCCGGCGGCCTGATTATAAAACTTCAAACACCCCGTATTCAATTTCGCCGCACTTAAATAAGCCGGATTATAGCCCTCTCTTTCAATATGACGACTCACCTCCGGATTCCGCACATACCAATGCACAAACACCCCATTGTCCGACAATATCTTCACCAGCGCCGTCGCCCAGCTGCCACTGCCCAATACCGCCAATTCATGGATTTTTCCTGTGCTCAAATGATTGATTTGTCGCCAAAAATAAATGAATCCGACGAGAATAAGAGCCTTGTCAGTTGGCTGTAGAAACAGGAATTGTCAGGAGTAAGCGTAAAAGCTCATAGCCAGGGGTTTAAACCCCTGGCTATGAGCAAAATTTTACCAACAACATCAAGCCTACTAACTATCACTATTTCTTACTATAAATTTTCTCCTTACTCACTATCTCAACTTCCATCCCATCCTTTAATATTTTGCTGATCGTATTATACGGAGCCGATACTACAGTTGCTCCTGCCTTTATCCCCGAACTGATCTCTATATAATCATTATCCTGAATGCCCGTCTTCACAGGGATCTTCCTGGCTTTGCCATTCTCCACTACAAACAAAACCTCTTCCAAATCATCCATATTCACTTCCGCTTCCTTTTCCTCAGCAGGCTTTTCTTCTTTTTCGGATTCCGCTTTCTCGTTTTTATCCCTTGTTGTCAACGCCAATACAGGCACCGACAATATATTCTCCTGCCTGCGAGTCATAATATCGGCACTGGCGCTCATACCCGGACGAAAAGGCAATCGGCGAGATCCGTTTCCTGAAACCAGATCCTGGTAAGAAGCAGGATCCAGGCGGATATATACCTTATAGTTCGTTACATCTGTAGTGCCCGAAACCGCCATCGCTTGCGCAGAAGTACTGCTACTGGAAATTTTGGTAACCACCCCTTTAAAGCGTCTGTCATTATAGGCATCCACTTCTACAATCGCGCTGTCTCCAATCTTGACTTTAGGAATATCATTCTCTCCCACATCTACGCGCACTTCTATCTTACTCATATCCGCAACCCTTAATATTTCGGTGCCCAGACTAAAACTGTTCCCTGCCACGCGCTCTCCTTTTTTTACGGCGAGTAAAGAAACAATGCCATCCATCGGAGAGATAATTGTAGCGCGACTCAAGTTTTTATCAGCTTCTGTCAGACTCGCTCGCGCACCCTGTGCGCTCGCTTGTGTTCCTTTAACCGCCTGCCTCGCTGCCCTTAAATCTGCTTGCGCAGCTAAAAACTGTACTTCCGCCTGCTCAAACTCCGCCCGCGAAATCACTTTCTCATTTAATAATTTCTTCTGACGGTCATAATTCAATTTTGCCTGCGAAAATCTCGCTTCAAAAGCCTCAATACTCGCCGTATTATTTTCAATTTGAGCCTCCTGCTGATTTACAATTGACGCAGCACGATCCCTTGCACTGGATAATACATCCGCAAAAACCCTAGCCAATACTTGTCCTTTTCGTACACTGTCTCCTTCTTCAACGTACATCTCCACCACTTCGCCACTCACATCACTACTCACCTTACGCTCATCCTCAGGATACACTTTTCCGCTGGCACTCACCGTTTCAATGATCGTTCGCAACGATGCTTTCTCCACCGCCACAAGCACGGCGTCATCCTTCCCAATTACACCTGTTTTTTTCAAAGTGATCAAAGTCGCTATCACAATAACGAGAATAACACTGAGCCAAATAACTTTTTTATTCATCTGAAATAATATTTTTAACATTCATAA
>CAZZJD010000015.1:0-14457 GCA_964654305.1 uncultured Chitinophagaceae bacterium | reverse complement strand
GAATATAATGGTTGACCACTTCCGGCATTCCTCCGATAATGGCATATTGGTGATAAAGGTTTAATAATTTATCATGGGCAAAATCATTGAGTGGAATATGTTGTAATTGATTCAGGGTAGCCGTTTCTCCCGAAGCTTCCATAAACTCAGGAAACGAAACAGGTCTCAGCACTTTGTATTCAACACGCCCGACTGGAAAATGTATATGTTTATCAAAGATCGATTCCAGCATACTGCCGGCTGCAACTACTTTTATGGTTGGTTCCTGTTCATAGAAATAACGGAGAATATTCAGTGCCTCAGGCACTTCCTGGATTTCATCGATAAAAATCAGGGTGTTTTCTTTTTTCGACAACAATTTATTTTTCAAAAAGAAAAGTGTTTGAAGCAGTTGCTCCAGATTGCTGTAATTTAAAAAAGGTTGTCTATCTTCTCTTATTTCGAGATTGAGATAAATATATTGGTCAAATTGCCGGGCAAATTGATGAATAACTGTTGTTTTACCGACCTGCCTTGCACCGCGGAGAACCAATGGTTTCCTGTCGGGTTTTATCAGCCATTTTTCTAATTCAAGAATGATTGCTCTACCAAACATGTAACAAAGTTAGGGCAATAAATCGTAAATTATGTAACAAGTACGCATCAAAAATCACCTGTTTTTGTAATAAATATGGGAAATTAAAGTAAGGTTTAGGTGTATAAATGAAACCAAAATTTTTGCTAGGATTTATATTTTTTGTACCCTATTTGTACCTCATCGATGAAACCTTTACCAGTAAAGGTTTTCAGCTTCTGTATCGGCAAGTAAGATTAATTATTGCGCATAACTACTCACCGGTTCACAGGTGCAAATCAGATTTCTGTCACCTTGCGTATTGTTAACCCTTGCTACGCTTGGCCAGAATTTATTTTGAGCGGTGTAATAGAGCGGGAACGCCGCTTCCTGTCTGCTATAAGCATGATTCCATTCATCTGCTATTACCATTTGTTGCGTGTGAGGCGCATTCTTTAAAGGGTTGTCAAGCTTGTCTGCGCTTCCGTTTTCAATAGATCTGATTTCATCACGTATATTGAGAAGCGCATCACAGAAACGATCCAGCTCACCCTTATCTTCACTCTCCGTCGGCTCAATCATAATAGTGCCCGGTACGGGAAAACTCATTGTGGGGGCATGGAATCCATAATCCATTAATCTCTTTGCTACGTCTTCAGCTTCAATGCCTGCAGAAATTTTGAAAGGACGCAGATCTACGATGAATTCGTGTGCACATGTGCCGTTAGATCCTGTATATAAAATATCAAAGTCTTTTTCAAGTCTTGCTTTCATATAGTTGGCATTCAGTATCGCATATTCTGTTGCTTGCTTCACACCTTTTGCGCCCAATAATCTTATATATGCATAACTGATCAGCAGTATAGATGCACTGCCATATTGCGCCGCACTAACAGCGCCCGTCTTGCCGTTGCTGCGCAACATCAGATGCCCCGGTAAGTGCGGCGCTAAATGTTTGCGTACGCAAATCGGCCCCATGCCCGGACCTCCACCTCCATGAGGAATCGCAAAGGTTTTGTGTAAGTTCAGGTGACAAACATCCGCACCGATCATGCCCGGTGAAGTCAGTCCTACTTGCGCATTCATGTTCGCTCCATCCATATATACCTGCCCGCCATACTGATGTACAATATCACAAATCTCTTTCACGCTTTCTTCAAAGATTCCGTAAGTGCTGGGATAGGTAATCATCGTGCCGGCTAAATTCGCGGCGTGTTCTTGAGCTTTTGCCTTAAAGTCTTCTACATCAATATATCCATTCTCCAATGCTTTTACCACCACTACTTTCATGCCGGCCATCACCGCACTGGCCGGATTCGTGCCATGTGCTGAAATAGGAATCAGCATCACATTACGATGCTGATCTCCATTGGCTATATGATAATTTCTGATGGTTAATAATCCGGCATACTCACCCTGTGCCCCACTGTTAGGTTGCATAGAGCAAGCATCGAACCCGGTTATGACATTGAGATAACGCGCTAGTTCATCGATGATAAAACTATATCCTTTTGTTTGCTCTGCGGGAGCAAAGGGATGTAATCTGGAAAAACCTTCCCAACTTACCGGTATCATTTCCGTGGCTGCATTCAACTTCATGGTACAACTCCCCAGTGAGATCATCGATGTATTCAAAGAGAGGTCTTTGTTCTCCAACTGTTTAATATATCGCATCATTCTGCTCTCGCTATGATGCGTGTTGAAATTGGGGTGTGATAAATATGAGCTGCTGCGTTGCAGTTCGGAAGGGATATGTGTAGAAATGTGTTCTTCATCCAAAACAAAACTAACAGGGCCTTCTTCTATGAAGCAGGAAAGTAGCGTGTACAGATCTTCCGGCTTTTTTGTTTCATCCATTGAAATGCCTACCCACTCTTTATCAATGATTCGTAAGTTAATCTTATTTGCTGCCGCACGCTCACGTATCATTTCACTGTCCGTTACTTTAACAGTGATGGTATCGAAAAAATGATTATGTTTTAAAGTAAATCCACTCGCTTGCAATGTATCTGCAACAGCTTGTGTTAATACAGCTACCCGCTGCGCAATTTCTTTTAATCCTTTCGGACCATGATACACAGCATACATGGCAGCCATATTGGCCAGTAGTGCCTGTGCAGTACAGATATTGGAGGTTGCTTTCTCACGTTTGATATGCTGCTCTCTTGTTTGTAAAGCCATACGTAACGCACGATTTCCTTGCGCATCTACACTGATGCCAATGATGCGGCCGGGCATTGATCTTTTAAATTCGTCTTTGGCACAGAAGAATGCGGCATGCGGACCGCCATATCCCATCGGTACCCCAAAGCGTTGTGCAGATCCTAATGCGACATCTGCTCCCAGTTCACCCGGAGGGGTAAGTAAAGTAAGGGCGAGCAAATCGGTTGCCATGGCAACGTATCCGCCAATAGCATGTACAGATTCAATAAATGCACGGAAATCTTCAATCGATCCGGTTTGTCCGGGATATTGTACCAATGCTCCAAAAAAAGAGGCATCAATTGTAGCCGTTTTATAATCTCCTGAAACGACCTCTATTCCTAAAGGCTCTGCTCTGGTGTACAGGAGATCGAGCGTGTGAGGAAATACAGACTCATCAACAAATAATTTATTTTTTTCAGCTTTATCAGTTTTGTTGGCATGATGATAAAACATACTCATCGCTTCTGCAGCAGCGGTTGCTTCATCCAGTAAAGAAGCATTAGCAATGGGAAGAGCTGTGAGATCGCTTACCATGGTTTGGAAATTGAGCAGACTTTCCAAACGGCCTTGAGCAATTTCAGCTTGATAGGGTGTGTACTGTGTATACCAGCCCGGATTTTCAAAAATATTTCTGAGTATAACAGAAGGCGTGAAAGTGTCATAATAGCCCAATCCTATGTATGAGGCAAACACTTCGTTTTGTGCAGCAAGAGATTTGATATGAGAAAGTAAGTCGGATTCACTCATTGCTGCAGGAATGGATAAATCTTCTTTTACCCGAATACTTTCAGGGATCGTTTTTTGGATCAATCCTTCTATAGATGAAATGCCGATGGTTTTCAGCATTGCTTCTTCTGAGTCTATGGTTCCGATATGTCTTTTGCTAAATGCTTCGTTGAATTCTTTTTGTAAACTCATTATCCGCTTTTTTTCGATAAATGATCAGTAAGCAATCTTTGCTCTGAAAGAGCTGTGCAAAGGTAATTCCTGCAAGTATACAGATAAACAATTGTTAGGCTTTGGGGAAAGCGTGTGAACTCGTCTGTTAAACACTGGCGTTTAAAAGTTTGTAAAGTGGAAAGAAACGATGCGGAAATAATAAAAATGTTTTCCTTTGCATAATGACGGAAGATATATTAGAGCATTGGGAAAAAAAGACGGCTTTACATCAAAAAGACTACAAGCGTTTACTGCAAAAAGCAGATAAGAATACCGTGTTGAAACAACTCCCTGATTTACATGAAGAGGCTTTTGAAAAGATTGATTGTCTCGCTTGCGCCAACTGTTGTAAAAATTATTCTCCCCGGTTTAAAACACCGGATATTAAAAGGATCAGCAAGTATCTTAAAATGAAGGAAAGCGCATTTATTGAACAATATCTTTCTCTCGATAATGAAGGTGATTATGTGGTTCGATCAACACCATGCCCTTTTTTGGGCGAGGATAATCATTGTGGGATATATGATATTCGGCCATCTGATTGCGCGCGATTTCCTTATACAGATGAAGATGTCATCGTAAAGCGACAGGCGCTTACTTTGAAAAATGCAAGTTTTTGTCCGGCCACCTATTATGTTTTGGAGAAACTCAGGCTGAGTGCAGTAAAGTAAACTGTATAATTTGGGGTTTACTTACCAGTTAGATTTGAATTTTTCAGCATATTTGTCAAAGCGTATTTTTTGATGATGTCCCTCTGAAAAGTAGGTGAGAAGGGGGTGGATCTCCGTGGGTTGTAAAAAGCCTGGAATGGCTTGTGGTTCTGCAGGATTAACCGGAATAAATACAGTAGTTGGGTAGCCTGCATTTCCTCCAAGTAGTTCAAAAGCGAGCCCATGCATTCTGTATTGCGCCTCAAATTGATAGGTTTTTCCTCTCCATGTGACAGGGGTTTTGCTTTCCGCATCAAATTTGATAGCATAATACTGTTTGTTGATATAGTCCGCCACTTTAGCGTGATCATATGTTTTTTTATCCATCACCTTGCACCACCCGCACCAATCGGTATATACATCAATAAGAATTGGCCTAGGGTCTGATTTCATTTTTTTCTCTGCTTCCTCAAAACTGATCCATTGGATCTTTTCTTTTGCACTTGTCACGGGCATCGAAAAGGATGTAAGAAGTATGAATAATATTATAATAAAGGGAACTTTTTGCATCTTAATTTTGTTTTTATACCATGAAGATCGGAAATTCTAACAAATTAGTAGTAGCGATTACGGGCGCCAGCGGTTCTATTTATGCCAAACAACTTTTGCAGAAACTGCATCTGATACAAGATCAATGGAATGAACTCGCTATTGTTATGACCGATAATGCCAGAGAAGTTTGGGAGACCGAATTAAAAGATAATTCCTATAAAGATTATCATGCCTACATGGTTTCCAATAATGATTTTAGTGCGGCTTTTGCTTCAGGATCCGGGAATTTTGGCACTATGATAATTATTCCTTGTTCGATGGGAACATTGGGCAGGATAGCTTCAGGGACTTCAGCTGATTTAATTACACGTGCAGCCGATGTGATTTTAAAGGAAAGAAGACGATTGATTTGTGTTGTTCGTGAAACGCCCTATCATCTTATTCACATTCGAAATATGGAAACGCTTACGCTTGCAGGAGGTATTATTTGTCCGGCTACCCCTTCTTTTTATAGCAACCCAGTTACAATTGAAGATGTTGCTGCCACAGTGGTAGATCGTGTGCTGGATCTTGCAGGTTTTGATATTCAAACCTTCCGATGGGGAGTAAAAAGATGATGAATTGAGATATTAAAAAGAGTATGATATGTTGTAGGTTATAAGCCACTATAACTATTAACTTTCAAATTACAATCTTCGACTTACTGATCCATCAATGCCTGATAGTAAGAAATCTCATCGTAAGCGGCAGCGTATGTTCTTGCCAATCCTTCTCCCTTCCATTGTGGGTTACTTCCTGGCACTAGATCCGTAGCGCTTTTAATAATCTCCTTTTTAGATTTTCCTCTTTTGATCTCGTTTTCTATGTGGATAATGAGTTGTCCAATATAGTTTGAAAAGAGTCTGACATCTTCTCTTGTGCCTACGTAGTCAAATCCGTTTCCGGCATGACCAAAAACAAATTTAGTATTCTTGCCAAAGTCGTTATAAATCTTTGGAAGTGCTTCTGCCCATTTTTTCAAGCTGCCACCACCCACTCTGTCTATGGCAGGATGCTGACGATTGTGTACGACATCACCCATGTGTACGACATCATTATATTCAAAATGAATAATACTGTCCCCATTTGTATGGGCCGGACCATAGTAATAAACGCAGACATTTTCTTTTCCGAATTTCTGACACCAGGTGTCTTTATAAGTAAAAGTGGGATATGCTTGTTTATCTTCTGTATTCATCAGACGTGAATTCGTTATTTGATTTCTCTTCGAATTCTCGTGAGCAAGAATTTGTTTTGCCTTGTCTTTGAAAATAATATTACCGCTTGTATTACCAATGTGGTGGTGTGTATTTATAAGCAGATCAATTGGTCGGTTGTTCCTTTTTTGCAATTCCTGAATAACTTCAGTGGCTTGCTCCGGCCATTGTGAATCCACAACTACATTTACATCTTTCCCCATATAAAAAAGGATGGGGCCTCCTCTTTCAATATACATCCCAACTTCGTTGGTAAGCATTTTGATTTTAGACTCAGGTTGCCCGAGTAAAGCGGCAATTAATCTCTGATTTGATAAGGCCAATGCCCCTACAGTAAGGGCTGTAGTTTGAATAAATGATTTACGGTTCATAACAATGTTCTGCTAAGATGCACAATTTACATTTAATTTCAATTCAAATCCTAAGGTTTTTTATTAAAAAAATGTCATATCTGGCATAAAGTGGCAATGTATATCAATATTCTAATTTACGAAGATCTTTAGCTTTGAGCCAGCTGATCACAGCTACTGCCATGGTTAGGCATCCTCCTAAAATAACGGACGGAGCCGTGCCAAAAATTCTTGCGGTTACCCCACTTTCAAATTGTCCAAGTTCATTACTCGAATTAATGAACATGCTGTTCACACTTAGCACTCTTCCTCTTAAATGAGCAGGCGTTTGCAACTGCAGAATGGTCCCCCTGATCACTATGCTAAATCCATCGAGTACTCCTGCCATAAATAATGCAAAAAGAGATAGCCAGAATGAGGTAGAGAGTCCGAAAATAACAATCGATGCACCAAACCCAAATACTGTGATTATTAAAATCTTGCCTTGGTTTTTGGATAAGGGTAAGATGAGTAAAGATGAAACAACCAGAATCGCTCCCAAATCGCCCGCTGCATTCAGCCAGCCAAACTCAACAGGACCTACCTTTAGTATTTCTTTTGCGAATACAGGCAATAAGGCAACTGCACCTCCCAGCAACACGGCAAATAGGTCCAGCGACATGGCAGCAAGTAAGGTTTTCGTTTTCCAAACAAAGCGGATGCCTTCTTTGACTCTATCCCAGGTTTTTGATTCTGTTGCCGGGGGTGGAGGAATATCAGGTAACTTTAAAAAGATCATCAATGCGATAATGCATAAGCTTAAAATAATTCCCAGTGATCCATTAATTCCCAAAGCTGCTATGAAAAATCCAACGATGCCGTGTCCGATAACAGATGCCATCAGCCAGCTGCCCTGACTCCAAGCGGTAGCATTGGGCAATAATGCTTGTGGTACCAGATGTCCGATTGTCGCTCCAAAAGAAGGTCCGCTAAAAGCCCGGATCAGTCCGCTGCAAAATATAATGCTGAATATACCAGCCAATATCCAAAACCGGATGCTTTGATTACCCTTATCTAAAAAAGAAATTATAAATAGTGTCAAAAGGCATATTGTGTAGGCTGTCACACTTCTTAAGATCATCTTTTTTCGGTCATTCATATCTACGACATGGCCCGCATACAAAGCCATGGAAACTGCAGGAATTACTTCTGATAAGCCAATCAGTCCCAGTGCTAATGGGTCGCCCGTTAATTCATATACCCACCAGCCTACGAGAGTGCCCATCATGCGTAATGACATGATAAATAAAAAACGTCCTATTATAAAATTGCGGAATGCAGGGATAGATAGTGCAGCGAGTGGTTTTTTAAAATTCATTTCATTCACTCTGCAAAACTAAGGCCTGTAAAGTAAATACATTTTTTATTATGGGAGAAGTATAGGGTGCTGTCCTTCTGGATATTCCTGATCCAGCGCATGAATGATCGTTTGCATGTGAGAAGGATTATTTAGAAAGTCAGCCTGGCTGGCATCTACCAGTAAGGTTTTGACGTTGTGTTGTTTGATATACTGCGTATAGGTGTCTTGTATATTTAACAAGTAATCATCTTCAATCTGTTGTTCGTAGCTTCTGTTTCTTTTTTTGATATTTTCCTGCAATTTATGAACAGGAGCATGTAAATAAATCAATATATCAGGTTGCAAAAGTTGTTGATGGATGATGTCGAAAAGTCGTTGGTACAAACGGAATTCATCTGCCGGTAAATTGACCTTGGCAAATAAAAGACATTTGGTAAAGAGATAATCTGAAATGGTAACTGTGTTGAATAGATCGTTAGTGGTTATTAAATCTTTAAGTTGCTTATATCTTTCAGCCATAAAGAAAAGCTCAACGGGGAAGGCGTACTGTTTGGGATTTTCATAGAATTTTTGCAGAAAGGGATTGTCGGCAAATTCTTCAAGGATTAATCTGGCCCCATAATGTTTTTGCAAGAGGGTTGCGAGTGTGGTTTTACCCGCTCCGATATTTCCTTCAATAGTTACAAATCTATATTTCATCCGGCTGCAAAGTAGCCAAATAATTTTGGGATTTACAGCGAAATATTATGCACATCTGATTGTGAAAAATTAGGTAAAGTCTCACGTTCTTGTCCATTTTTTTACTGGCAGCTGATCCTTGCAATTTTGTAATAATTCAGTGATAGATTGATGAAGAATGGGGTGAAAGAGGTTAGGGGCTAATTCCATCATGGGTTCCAAAATGAAGCGTCGTTCCTGAATGCGTGGGTGTGGAATCGTTACCAAATTGGAGTTTAGGATCAGGTCATCATAAAATAGAATATCTAGATCAATAATTCGTGGTCCCATTTTTTCTGTTCTTACACGTCCCATCTTTTTTTCTGTCTCATGTAAATGGTTCATTAATTGGTCCGGAAGTAATGATGTCTGAACAGATATAATCTGATTTAGGAAATCCGGTTGAGGAATTACGCCCCATGCTGCGGTTTCGTAAATAGGGGAGGATCTTTTTATGATTAAATTTTCTGTGCTCAACAACCTGGTGGCTTGCAAAAGAGCTGCATAGCGATCTCCCATATTGGTGCCGAGTTGTAAATAAGCCAAGTGCGAATGCATGGGTCAAAAGTCGGATAAAAAAGTATTTCCTCATCGCAAATTAATCGGATAGTTTTGCGTAAAAATTAAGCATGTCCTCTTCTTACAGTCAGCGCAAAGCATTATTGGCCATTGCAAGAGCCAGTTTGACGGCTATTCTTAGAAGTCCGAGTGCTATTGTATTCAGTTTTGGATTCCCGCTCATTTTTATTCTTGTATTCGGATTTATGTCTGATTCCAAGCCTTCTGTTAAGATTGGATTTGCTTCAAAAACAGATACATCTTCCTCCAACTTGTTATATCAAATGTTAACGCATCATGAGATCATTCGAGTGGTAAAAAAGTCGGAAGAAGCGTTGCGAAAAGATCTGGAGAAGGGAAGGATTGCGGCAATTTTGACGATTCGTCCTGCCACCCGGCAAGGGTTTCCCAAGTATATTGTTGAGGTCTCACATTCTTCTGCGGGTGCAGATAAGTTTGGATTGTTGCAAACATCTCTTCGTGATTTGATTAGTACTTTGTCACAGCAATATGTGCCGGACGTTCCGCAATATGCAGCCATAAAAACTGCTGAATTCCTGCCCGGAAGAGCGTACCGAACTATAGATTTTATTTTACCCGGACAATTAGGTTTTTCTTTGTTAAGTGCCGGTGTTTTTGGCGTGGCTTTTGTATTTTTTAATTTACGTCAAGCACTGGTGCTCAAAAGATTTTTTGCCACGCCCGTGAGCCGTACTTCCATTATTTTGGGAGAAGGATTAGCGCGTGTCATTTTTCAAACTAGTACGGCAGTTGTAATATTACTGATTGGTCATTTAGCGTTTCAATTTACTTTAGTAAATGGATGGGTCACTTTTTTGGAATTGTTATTCTTGTGTGTACTAGGATTGATTGTGTTCATGGGGTTTGGATTTGTGGTAAGTGGACTTGCAAGCAATGAAAGTATGATCCCGCCCTTTGCCAATATGATCACACTACCGCAGTTTTTACTTGCGGGCACTTTTTTTTCTATTGATGCATTTCCTTCCTGGCTTCAGCCATTATGTCAAACACTTCCATTAACACATTTGAATAATGCTATGCGTAATATTGCTTTTGAGGGCAGTCATTTGATGGATTGCGGTAAGGAGATTGGGATATTATTGATTTGGGGGGTGATCATTTACGGACTTGCCGTGAAGGTCTTTAAGTGGGAATCTTAATTATTAACAAGATATGATGATGAATAAGAAATTGAAAATGGTTTTGGTGGGAATAGCGGGTCTGCTTGTACTCTTTACATGTATTGGTCTTCTCATTCCTTCAACGGTAAAGATTTCCAGAGGAGTTATTGTGCAGGCAGATAGTGTTGTTGTGATGCAAGCTGTTGCCAACGTAAAGACATGGCCTTTGTGGATGGATTGGTTACATTCTGATAAGGGTACCTTGGTTACGTTTAAGGAAGATGAAAAAAGTCGTGGAGTAAAATGGGTAGTTTTATCTAAAGGTCAGTCTGGTGAAATCATTATAAAAAAAATACAAGGAGGTGAGTTGCATATTCTTCATGCATTTCCCGGTTTGAATGAAGCTTATGGAATGATAAAGGTTCGCAGTGCAGGGCCTGGCCAATCAGAAGTTTTATGGATGATTGAATATCCTTTACGATGGTATCCATGGGAGCGGTTTGAAGGCATATTTATGGATTCTATGATAGGATCAGCGCTGGATAAAGCATTAAATAATCTGAGCAAATATTTGGAGAGAAGAGGAGCGTGATTATTCGTTGATCGTTGTTCGTTTTTCGTTGGTTGCAAGTTACAACCAACAACTTTCAACCTTAAAATAACTCACTTTTCAAATACTTACCCGTATAACTCTCTTTGCATTTAATCAACGCTTCCGGTGTACCTTCAAATAATAATTGCCCACCGCCATCCCCGCCTTCAGGACCCATGTCAATAATATGATCCGCAACTTTAATTACATCCATGTTATGCTCAATAACTAATACGGTATTCCCTCGTTCGGTAAGCCGATTCAGCACATCCAGCAAATGATGTATATCCTGAAAATGTAAACCCGTTGTAGGTTCATCGAGAATGTAAAAGGTTTTGCCAGTATCTTTTTTAGCAAGTTCTGTAGATAGCTTGATGCGTTGCGCTTCGCCGCCACTCAGCGTAACAGCACTTTGACCAAGGGTAATATAGCCTAGTCCCACTTCATTGAGGATTTTTATCTTTCTGTACAGATAGGGGACCGGCTTGAAAAATTCAGTGGCCTCTTCTACGGTCATGTTTAATACATCGGATATTGATTTTCCTTTATATCGAATTTCCAGCGTCTCTCGATTGTATCGTTTGCCATTACATTTTTCACAATGAATATATACATCGGGCAAAAAGTTCATCTCAATCAGCCGCATGCCACCACCTTCACACATGTCGCAGCGACCGGTTTTGACATTGAATGAAAATCTCCCTGCGTTATATCCTCTGATTTTTGCTTCTGGAACGGCTGCAAATAATTGTCTGATCTCAGTAAAGAATCCGCAATAGGTAGCTGGATTACTGCGCGGTGTGCGACCAATAGGGGACTGGTCAATTTCGATCACTTTATCAATATGCTCTAGGCCTTTTATTGATTTATAAGGCATCGCTTGTTTCTTGGAATCGTAACAATGTTTACTTAATAAAGGGTAGAGCGTTTCATTAATGAGCGTGCTCTTGCCGCTGCCGCTTACACCGGTGACCACTATAAATTTCCCCAGTGGGAAAGAAACATGCACATTTTTGAGGTTATTTCCGGAAGCCCCTTTTAGCACTAAAAAATTTCCATTTCCTTTTCTTCTTTCTTTTGGAACTGGAATTTTTTTCTTGCCCAATAAGTAATCAGCGGTATCGCTGCCACTTTTGATAACATCATCTGGTTTGCCTTCTGCTACAATGCGGCCTCCATGTTTGCCCGCGCCTGGACCAATATCAATCAGATAGTCGGCCGCAAGCATAATATCTTTATCATGTTCCACCACAATCACACTGTTGCCGATATCCCGCATTCTTTTTAAAGCATCAATTAACCGCTGATTATCGCGTTGATGTAAACCAATGCTGGGTTCGTCTAAAATATACGTTATACCCTGAAGCTGTGATCCTATCTGAGTGGCTAAACGTATGCGCTGACTCTCTCCACCACTCAGTGTTTTAGAACTTCGATTGAGCGTAAGATAGGTCAGTCCCACATTCAGTAAAAACTGCAATCGATCGCGAATTTCTTTTAATACATCCTTGCCTATGGTAGCTTGTTTCTTGGATATTCTTAATTCTAATCCATCAAACCAGGCAGCCAGATTATCTAGGTTCATTTCGCTGAGCTCGGCGATATTTTTATTGTCGAGCTTAAACCAAAGACTTTCTTTTTTCAGACGGGTGCCATTACATTCCGTACAATCGTTTAGCTCCATAAATCCCTCTGCCCAGTTGAGTACCGCTTCACTGCTTGTGTCTTGAAACCAGCGGTTCAATAAAGGGATTACGCCTTCGAAATCTTTATCTTTATCCGTGACTTCATCAGCTGTGTAAGTCCCATCTTCATTGCCGTATAAGATCAGATTCAGGGCTTTAGTTGAAAGAGAAGAAATCGGTTTGTCGAGCGAGAATTTTTTCTTACGAGCCATGGCCTGCACCTGCTTGAAGAAATAAGAATCTCTTTCTTCACCCAATGGTTTAATGCCTCCTTCACTGATACTCAACTCACGGTCAGGTATAACCGCTTCCATTGATACCCGATGAATCTGTCCGATACCTTTGCATGCCGGACAGGCACCGTAGGGAGAGTTAAATGAAAAAGCATTGGGAGAAGGCTCTTCATAACTGATACCGGTTTTTTCGCACATTAGCTGGCGGGAATAGGAGGCTATGCCATCATGTTCTGTGTCAATGAACATCAGTCCTTTCCCCATTTTTAAGGCCTGCTGTACACTCTGACTGATACGTGTTCTGAATTCGTCGTTTACTTTTAAGCGATCGATGACTACTTCAATGTCATGAATTTTATAACGATCTAGTGTAATCTTCGAAGAGAGATCTTTGATTTCACCATCCACGCGCACTTTGACAAATCCTTTTTTTCTGATTTCTTCGAATAGCTCGCGATAATGTCCTTTACGACCTCTTACCAATGGCGCGAGAATGGAAATTTTTTGTTCCTCAAAACGCTGAAAGATATTGGCGAGAATTTCATCTTCACTCCATTTCACCATCTTCAATCCTGTATTGTAGGAATAGGCTTCACCGACACGTGCAAAAAGTAAACGCATAAAATCATACACCTCCGTGATGGTGCCGACGGTGGAACGAGGATTTTTATTCGTTGTTTTCTGTTCGATGGAGATTACGGGAGAGAGACCGCTGATCTGATCCACATCGGGTCGCTCCATGCTGCCGGCAAACTGACGCGCATATGCTCCAAATGTTTCGAGGTAACGACGTTGCCCTTCCGCAAAAACTGTATCAAATGCCAATGAGGATTTTCCGCTGCCGCTGATGCCGGTAATGACCACCAATTGATTCTTAGGGATCCGCAGATTTAGGTTTTTGAGATTGTGCTCTCGGGCACCTGTGATCTCTATGTACTCTGTCGCATCATGTACAGAATCTGTATGTGTGGTCTTTGGCATGTAAATGCAAAGTTAGGAGGGATTCCTGTCAGGATAATTTATTTGTGTATTCTCTGTGGCTTTGTGCCTCAGAGCCTCTGTGTTTAAAGTCAATCTTTGTAATTTCTTGCGTATAGGTTCCCCAATCCTAATAATTGATTTCTCTCCGTAACAGGATTTTATAAGTGTAATTAGTCTTTAATATCTACAGCTACTAATTCATTGCCCAATTTATGAAATGCTGATATGATTTTTCTGCTTTGCTTCTCTCTCGGTTTCCTTAGTCCGGATGCATAATGCTGAATTTGCTTTTGATGGATTCCGGTTATTTTTTCTAAAGCCGCATGGGTTAAAATATTTTTGTAATAATTAAGCAAACTAATGGTGTCAAATTGAAATTTTAGTTCATAATCTCCTTTAAGAATTGCAGGTATTTGTTTTTTCGCATTATATTTTTTTAATAATCTGATGGCTTCTTCTATAGAAGATTTGGCTTCCTGTACAGTACTACCTCCCCCATAAATTCCGGCAACATTTTCAGCATAGGCACTATAGTGGTCTTTCGTTTTTTCGATGATGATTTTAATTTGCTTCATACAACTTTATTTTAATCCTAGGTCTTTGATGATCTTCTTTCTCAATCCTTCACCCATTTCTTTTGCTCCGTGATAAGGTACGGGATAAGTTCTTCCATTTTTCTCATAGATATAGTGACTGCCATCAGTT
>CAZZJD010000014.1:0-14612 GCA_964654305.1 uncultured Chitinophagaceae bacterium | reverse complement strand
GAAAGGAAAATAATGTATTTCCCATGGTGCCGCAGGGAAGGGGTGTGGCTGAGATTGTTTTATCGGCAGATGAAGTATAAAAATGGCATAAACAAATCATGATGCAAAAGCAGGATTATACGATTACCGTTTATACAGAAAATCAGATCGGATTACTGAATCGTATTGCGATTTTGTTTTCCAGAAGAAAGATCAATATTGATAGTCTGAATACATCTCCTTCGGAAGTGGATAGTGTACATCGTTTTACGATCGTAATTAATGAAACAGAGGAAGTCGTTCGTAAATTGTGCCGCCAGATCGAAAAGCAGGTGGATGTGCTCAAGGCGTATTATAATGTAGCCGATGAAATTGTGTGGCAGGAATTAGCTTTGTACAAAGTGCCGACTGATGTGATTGCAGAGCAGGTGAAAGTGGAAAGATTGTTGAGTCAGTATGGTGCCAAAGCCGTGGTGATCAGAAAAGATTACACGGTGTTTGAGGTAACAGGACATAGAGAGGAAACGGATAATCTGATCAAAGTACTTGAGCCATACGGACTGATTGAATTTGTCCGTAGCGCACGTGTTGCGATCATTAAAGAGAGTGAGGGCTTTCACAAAAAGCTCAAGGAATTTGAAGCCGCTAAGCCGGGCAGAGAAGTGGTGGGGAATGAGTTTTTGGATAGGCAGAGTGAGGTGTTCTCCATGTAAATGGATTAGTTATAAAGTTTGTAAAGTTTGTAAAGTTCGTAAAGTAGAGATAGGGTAAAGAATCATTGTGTCGTAAATTATTCTTTATAAACTTTACAAACTTTCAACAAAGCATCAACAACTTGCGAGGATAGAAGTTAAAAGAAAAGATTATTCACTTTAAATAGAAAACTTAAAATGGCAAACTATTTCAACTCCCTACCGCTCAGAGAGCAACTGATTCAACTAGGACAATGTCGTTTCATGGATCCGTCTGAATTTGCAGATGGTGTGAATGTATTGAAAGGAAAGAAAATTGTGATCGTGGGCTGCGGTGCACAAGGTTTGAATCAGGGATTAAACCTACGTGATTCGGGACTGGATGTGTCGTATGCTTTACGGGCTGAAGCCATTGCAGAAAAGAGGGCATCTTGGAAAAATGCAACAGAGAATGGTTTTGTAGCGGATACGTACGAAGCATTAATTCCTACTGCAGATCTCGTATTGAATCTTACCCCCGATAAACAGCATACACCGGTAGTGAATGCCGTGATGCCTTTGATGAAAAAAGGGGCTACCCTTTCTTATTCGCATGGATTCAATATTGTAGAAGAAGGACTACAAGTAAGAAAAGATCTTACGGTTATCATGGTAGCGCCGAAAGGTCCGGGTACTGAAGTGCGTGAAGAATATAAAAGAGGTTTTGGTGTACCTACGCTGATTGCCGTGCATCCCGAGAATGATCCTGAAGGTAAAGGTTTTGCTCAGGCAAAAGCTTATGCTGTGGCAGTAGGTGGTCTGCGTGCTGGTGTGTTACATTCCTCTTTCATTGCCGAAGTAAAGAGCGATCTGATGGGTGAGCAAACGATTTTGTGTGGCTTATTGCAAAGTGGTTCTATTCTATGCTTTAATAAAATGAAAGCGTCCGGACTGGATGCGGCTTATGCATCCAAACTCATTCAGTATGGATGGGAGGTAATTACGGAAGCATTGAAGCACGGTGGCATCACAGCCATGATGGATCGTCTTTCCAATCCTGCTAAAATAAAAGCATATGAATTAGCAGAATCGCTCAAACAAATTCTTCGTCCGTTGTTTAGAAAACATCAGGATGATATCATGAGCGGAGTGTTCTCGTCAACCATGATGACAGACTGGGCGAATGGTGATAAAAATTTATTGGCATGGCGTAATGCTACAGGAGAAACAGATTTTGAAAAAACGTCTCCTTCTTCACAAGCCATCGGAGAGCAGGAATATTTTGACCGGGGTTGTCTGATGGTAGCTTTTGTAAAGGCCGGTGTGGAGTTAGCCTACGAAACGATGGTGGAAGCCGGTATCAAACAGGAGTCTGCCTATTATGAATCTTTACACGAAACACCTTTGATAGCCAATCTCATCGCCCGTAAAAAATTATTTGAGATGAATCGGGTGATCTCTGATACAGCTGAATACGGATGTTATTTATTTGATCATGCAGCGCGTCCGATGCTGGCTGATTTTATGAAGCAGGTTGATCTTTCTGTCATTGGTAATAATTATAATGAAGGAAAAGATGGAAGCGTGGATAATAAAAAATTGATCGAGATCAATAAACAGATCCGTCAGCATCCTATTGAGCATGTGGGTGCCTTCTTAAGACAAGCGATGCAGCAAATGAAAGCAATCCAAACGGCAGGTCGATAAGCAAATAATCTGAATGAGTACGAATACGACCATAGTTCCTGAGCTGCATTTTCACAAAGCGGCCGTAATTCTGCGTAAGGTAGTGCATCATACGCCATTACAGTTGCATGCGAATCTCTCTCGAAAGTATCAGTGCAATATCTATCTGAAAAGAGAAGATCTGCAAGTTGTGCGCAGCTACAAATTGAGAGGTGCGTATAATCTCATGAGTTCCTTATCGGAAGAGCAGTTAGCGAAGGGTGTAGTATGCGCGAGTGCAGGTAATCATGCACAGGGGTTTGCATATAGCTGTAAAAAATTAGGTGTTAAAGGAGTGGTTTTTATGCCGGTAATCACACCCAAGCAAAAGATTCGTCAGACCGCTATGTTTGGTGAAGATGCTATAAAGATTGAGCTTGCAGGGGACACCTTTGATGATTGTGCGGCTGCAGCATTGGAATACACACAAGCACATGGAATGACCTTTATTCCGCCTTTTGATCATGCACGTATTATTGAAGGGCAGGGAACGGTTGGGCTGGAAATATTGGAAGACACTTCGGATATTGATTATTTATTTCTTCCTGTGGGGGGAGGTGGATTATCTGCCGGTGTGGGGGCTTATTTCAAAACCTATTCACCTCAAACGAAAATTATTGGTGTTGAGCCCGAAGGTGCACCTGCCATGTATCAGGCATTGAAAGAAGGTCATCCTATTGTACTTAATGAGATTGATCGCTTTGTGGATGGTGCAGCGGTTAAGCGAGTGGGAGATATTACGTTTTCAATCTGCAAAGAAGTCTTGTCTGATATGCTACTAATCCCCGAGGGAAAAGTTTGTTCAACGATCCTGAGTTTGTACAATGAAGATGCGATTGTGGTAGAACCTGCCGGCGCTTTGAGTATTGCTGCTTTGGATCTTTATGCAGAACAGATTAAAGGAAAGAACGTGGTGTGTATTGTCAGCGGCAGTAATAATGATATCGATCGAATGCAGGAGATCAAGGAACGCTCTTTGCAATATGAAGGATTGAAACATTATTTCCTTGTTCGTTTTGCGCAGCGTCCCGGTGCGTTGAAAGAATTTGTGAATCATGTACTCGGCCCTTCCGATGATATTACCAGATTCGAATATATTCAGAAGACCAATAAAGAAAGCGGTCCGGCGCTTATTGGTGTTGAGCTGAAATCAAAAGACGATTATGCACAGTTGTTACAGAACATGCAGCAGTATCAGATACAGTTTACCGAGCTGAATAAGAATGATACGTTGTTTGGGTATTTGGTGTAAAGGTGCATAATTCCGGGCTTAAGCCCGGGGTTAAGCGAAGGTGGTATTTCCTCGAGACTCAGATACCGACACCATTCCTTCTTTTTTCTTCTCCACAATAAACACATGTTAGTATAATCTCGTTGTAATTTTAAAGCGATTGCTTGTACAAAAACCATGAAGGGTATTTAAGGTTATTGTAAACTTAAATTGATTACGATTATGGCAGGCAATGTTGGTTTGTACGATGCTTCCTTTGAACGCGATGCGTGCGGTATCGGTTTTGTAGCGAGCATAAAGGGGAATAAATCCCATCAAAACATTTCGGATGCATTAACGATCCTGGAGAACATGGAGCACCGGGGCGCCTGTGGTTGTGAAAACAACACAGGTGATGGCGCGGGCATCATGATCCAGACACCGCATGAATTCTTTTTTGAAGAATGTCTCAAACTCGGTGTGCATCTTCCTTCCTTTGGTAAATATGGTGTGGGCGTGATATTTTTCCCAAGAGAAATTCGCTTACGTGAAGAATGTAGGTCTATCTTCAATCGCACAGCAGAGAAACTTGGACTTGAGATTCTTACCTATCGTAAAGTGCCGGTGAATCCGGATGGTATTGGACCAACTGCATTAAGCGTGGAGCCGGAAATGGAACATGTCTTCATCGCATGTCCTGATCATATCAATGATCCCAATGTTTTTGAAAGAAAACTTTTCGTCCTGCGTAATCACGCTACCCATCTTATCAACAGTACGGTAAGAAAAGATGAGATCGGTTTTTATCTCGCTTCTCTCTCTTACAAAACAGTTGTATATAAAGGACAATTAACCAGCAATCAGGTGCGTCCTTATTTTCCTGATCTGAATAATAAACGAGTGGTGAGTGCGTTCGGGCTAGTACATAGTCGTTTTGCAACGAATACATTCCCTTCCTGGAAACTCGCACAACCTTTTCGCTTTATTGCACACAATGGAGAGATTAACACGCTGCAGGGAAATCTCAACTGGCTGAAGACAGGGGAACATGGATTTACGTCTCCTTATTTCTCGAAAGAGGAGATGGATATGATTCTTCCCATTGTCCCAGGTGGACAGTCGGATTCTGCTTGTCTGGATAACATGGTGGAACTACTTACACTCACAGGAAGGAGTCTGCCGCATGTGATGATGATGCTCATTCCAGAGGCATGGGATGGGAATGATATGATGGATCCCGTGAAAAAAGCATTTTATGAATATCACGCTTCCATCATGGAGCCATGGGATGGTCCAGCTTCGATCAGTTTTACCGACGGAAAAATCATTGGCGCAACATTAGACAGAAATGGTCTTCGCCCATCACGTTACTGCGTTACAACCGATGATCGTGTGATCATGGCGTCTGAAACAGGTGCATTACCAGTTGATCAGTCGATCGTAAAAGAGAAAGGCAGGCTACAGCCAGGTAAAATGTTTGTGGTAGATATGGAGCAAGGGCGCATCATCAGTGATGAGGAATTAAAAAATGATATCTGTTCTCGCAAGCCTTACGGTGACTGGTTGAATCAATATAAAATTAGATTAGAAGAGTTGGAAGAGCCGCGTGTTACGTTCTCGCATTTGTCCGATTCATCCGTACTTAAATATCAAAAAGCATTTGGTTACTCGACGGAAGATATTGAAACGATTATCAAGCCGATGGCACTTGATGGAAAAGAGCCGGTAGGTTCGATGGGTACCGATATTCCATTGGCAGTATTGAGTGATGAGCCGCAACATTTATCTTCTTACTTCAAACAATTATTTGCGCAGGTAACCAATCCTCCCATTGATCCGATCAGAGAAAGAATGGTGATGAGCCTGGCCACATTCGTGGGTAACAATGGAAATCTGCTGGTCGAAGAACCTCAGCACTGTCATACGGTTGCTTTGAAACAGCCCATTCTTACCAGTAAAGAACTGGAAAAAATCAGAAGTATTGACACGGGCATCTTTCAGGCAAAAACATTGCAGACTTATTTCAGAGCAGATGGCAAACCGGATTCTTTAAAGAGAGGTATCGATCGTTTGTGTCGATATGCAGAGGATGCGGTGCATGATGGGTTTGAAGTATTGATTCTTTGCGATCGTGCCGTAGATAGCGATCATGCGGCTATTCCGTCTTTACTCGCAACGGCGGCTGTACATCATCATCTTATCAGAAAAGGGTTGCGTGGTCAGGTAGGTATTGTGGTAGAAGCAGGAGATGTTTGGGAAGTGCATCATTTCGCTTGTTTGCTCGCATTCGGTGCAACAGCAATCAATCCCTATCTGGCTATGGCATCTATTCGCAATATGAAAGCGAATGGCTCATTGGTGACCGATCTTACCTGGGAACAACTTCGTTACAATTACATTAAATCCGTAAATGATGGATTGCTGAAAGTATTCTCTAAAATGGGAATCTCTACGCTACAATCTTATCAGGGTGCGCAAATTTTTGAGATACTCGGCATCAATAAAGAAGTGGTGGATGTTTATTTCACCGGAGCCACAAGTCGTATTCAGGGCATCGGACTGGAAGAGATCGCCAAAGAAGCATTAGCAAAACATTATTTCGCTTTCAGCAGAAAAGAAATTCCTGTTAATCGTTTACCGGTGGGTGGTGTTTATCAGTGGAAGCGAAAAGGGGAAGTGCATTTATTCAACCCTACGACCATACATCTCTTGCAGTACTCAACAAGAATGAATGATTACAATACTTTTAAAAAATATTCAAAGGCTGTCAACGAGCAAAGTGAGAAAGCATGCACGTTACGGAGTATGCTTGATTTCAAACGCATTCTTCCTTCTATTTCTATTGATGAAGTAGAGTCTGCGGAAAGTATTTATCGTCGTTTTGCCACCGGTGCGATGAGCTTTGGTTCTATCTCATGGGAAGCGCATACTACACTCGCGATTGCAATGAATCGTTTGGGGGGTAAGAGTAATACCGGGGAAGGAGGAGAAGATGAAATCCGCTTCAAACCCTTGGAGAATGGCGACAGTATGCGTAGTGCAATTAAACAAGTGGCGAGTGCGCGTTTTGGTGTAACAAGTTTATATCTCACAGAAGCTGATGAGTTACAAATTAAAATGGCGCAAGGTGCTAAACCTGGTGAGGGTGGACAATTACCCGGACATAAAGTAGATGACTGGATCGGTAAAGTGCGTCACGCAACACCGGGTGTAGGATTGATTTCTCCGCCCCCGCATCACGATATATATTCGATTGAAGATCTGGCACAATTGATTTTTGATTTAAAAAATGCGAATCGTGCAGCTCGTATCAATGTGAAGCTGGTGAGTAAAGCAGGCGTAGGTACGATTGCAGCCGGGGTTACAAAAGCCAAAGCCGATGTGGTGTTGATTAGCGGACATGATGGGGGTACCGGTGCTTCTCCCATTTCGTCTATACGTCATGCGGGATTGCCATGGGAATTAGGATTGGCAGAAGCGCATCAGACGCTCGTGAAAAATAAATTGAGAAGTCGGGTTGTGGTGCAGGCAGATGGACAAATGAAAACGGGAAGAGATATTGCGATCGCTGCATTATTGGGTGCGGAAGAGTGGGGTGTTGCAACGGCTGCTCTTGTGGTGGAAGGATGTATCATGATGCGTAAATGTCATCTGAATACTTGTCCGGTAGGTGTAGCCACGCAAGATCCTGAATTAAGAAAACGCTTTACCGGTGATGCCGATCATGTGGTAAATTTCTTTCGCTTTATGGTGCAGGAATTAAGAGAGATCATGGCATCACTGGGTTTCCGTACAGTTGATGAAATGGTAGGGCGCGTAGATTCATTGCAATTGCGTGAGGTGATCAATCACTGGAAATACAGCAAGCTCGATCTTTCTCCGTTATTATATCAGGAGCCATCCGGTTACAATGAAACTTTATACTGTTCCGAAGAACAGGATCACGGATTGAGTGAAGTGTTAGATTGGCAGCTGATTGAAAAAGCTAAGCCTGCATTGGAGAAAAAGCAGAAAGTAGAAGCAGATTTTCCTATTAAAAATACAGATCGTACGGTAGGTACGATGTTGTCGAATGAGATTACCAAGATCTATCGTGCAGATGGGCTTCCTGAAGATACCATTCACTATCGTTTCAAAGGAACAGCCGGACAGAGTTTCGGGGCCTTCAATACAAATGGTGTTACGCTCGAGTTGGAAGGTGATGCGAATGATTATTTCGGAAAAGGATTGAGTGGTGCTAAACTCATAGTATATCCCGATAAGAAAGCTTCTTTCATTCCTGAGAATAATATCATCATCGGTAATGTGGCATTTTATGGAGCAACGAGTGGGAACGGATTTATTAGAGGAAAAGCAGGAGAGCGTTTTGCGGTACGGAATAGCGGGGCCACAGTAGTTGTTGAGGGAGTAGGAGATCATGGATGTGAGTATATGACAGGAGGAAGAGCAGTCATACTGGGCGATACCGGAAGAAATTTTGCAGCGGGCATGAGTGGTGGTATTGCGTATGTGTATGACGTGAAAGGGATATTCCCTGATAATTGCAACAAGGAAATGGTGGATCTTGATCCCGTAGAAGATCAGGACACAGCGGAGTTGCGTAAGCTGATTGAAAATCACTTACACTACACCGGTAGTTCGGTAGCGCGTTTTCTACTGGATGATTTTGAAAATCAGTTGAAATATTTTGTCAAAGTATTCCCGAGAGATTACAAAAAAGTATTGCAGCAAAAATCATCAGGTGTAAAACAAAAAGTTTAATTCAGTTTCATTTCGTTTTAAAGCGATAAATAAAATTTTATGGGAAAACCAAGTGGATTTTTAGAATTTACAAGAAATCTTCCTGAAAAGAAAGCGGTTGAGGAGAGGGTAAAGGATTATAAAGAATTCGTGCAAAAATATTCAGATGAAGATTTAAATAAACAATCGGCACGTTGCATGAATTGCGGTGTTCCTTTTTGTCATAGTGGTTGTCCGCTAGGCAACATCATTCCAGAATTCAACGATGCGGTCTACAGAAAAGAGTGGCAGGAAGCGTATGAGATATTATCTTCTACCAATAACTTTCCGGAATTTACCGGAAGGATCTGTCCGGCTCCCTGTGAAAGTGCCTGTGTGCTGGGCATCAACCAGCCTCCCGTTGCCATTGAAGAAATTGAAAAACATATCATAGAAATTGCTTTTGAAAAAGGATTCGTAAAAGCAAAGAAGCCTAATCTTCGTACAGGGAAAAAAGTAGCCGTGATTGGAAGTGGTCCTGCAGGATTAGCTGCGGCTGTACAATTAAATTACGCTGGACATCAGGTAACGGTTTTTGAAAGAGATGAAAAGCCGGGAGGTTTATTACGTTATGGCATTCCTGATTTCAAATTGGAGAAATGGGTGGTGGACAGACGAATTGAATTAATGAAAGAAGAAGGCATTATGTTTCAGTGTCATTCCAATGTAGGTGTGAATGTGAGTATCGATGATATTCTGAGAGATTATCATGCGGTTGTACTGGCTGGAGGTTCAACGGTTCCGCGTAATCTGGATATTCCGGGAAGAGAATTGAACGGGGTGCATTTTGCAATGCATTTTCTCAAACAACAAAATAAAAGGGTAGATGGTGCGAATCCATTAGCCAACGATAAAGTTGAAAGTAATATTTGGTTTGATGAACTTTCTGCTAAAGGAAAGAATGTAGTGGTTATAGGAGGTGGTGATACCGGTAGTGATTGCGTGGGTACATCGAATCGTCATGGAGCTAATAGTGTTACTCAGTTTGAATTATTGCCGAAGCCACCTGAAAAAAGAACAGGTTACATGCCCTGGCCTACATATCCGATGACATTAAAAACATCTAGTTCGCATGAAGAGGGTGCAGATAGAAAATGGGCTACTGCAACGAAAGCATTTATTGGTGATGAAAAAGGAAATTTAAAAGCACTTCGCATTGTTGATTTGGAATGGGAAATGGGCGTTGATGGCCGTGCTTCCAAATTTGTAGAGCGTGCAGGAAGTGAACGAGAGATCCCCTGTGAGTTAGCGCTATTAGCGATGGGCTTTGTACATCCGCAGTTTAATGGATTGCTGCAGGAATTAGGTGTTGAGCTGGATGAAAGAGGGAATGTGAAGGCAACGGAGCAGCATTATCAGACCAATATCAATAAGATCTTCACCTGTGGAGATATGCGCCGTGGGCAGAGTCTGGTCGTATGGGCAATCTCTGAGGGCCGCGAATGCGCTCGTGCAGTGGATACCTTTTTGCAAGGCGCTTCGATTCTCGAGTCGAAGGATGCCAGTATTTTACAAAAAGTGGGATAAAATTTAGGGCTAACCTTCTGTGCCTTAGTGTCTTTGTGTCACTGTGATTAAAAATGTTAGTAAAACACAGAGTCACAGAGACTCGGAGTCACAGAGAAAATTTATTCTTTAAAACTTTATTTATACTTTTTTGTACAAATGGCATTACCTTTGCAAAACACTTGATTGTGTAATTAAATTCTTTAAATAGTTAAACACAAATAGCATGAGTGAAATGCTGAACACCCTGGAGCAGACCGCGTTAAGCGAGTACAAATATGGCTGGGTGACCAACATTGAGGCAGATGAAGCCCCTCCGGGTTTGAATGAGGATATTGTTCGGTTTATCAGTGCCAAAAAAAATGAACCCGAGTGGATGCTGGAATGGCGATTGAAAGCATTTCGTCAGTGGCAGAAAATGGAAGTTCCCCGTTGGCCTAATGTGACTTATCCTGATGTGGATTTTCAGGCCATAAAATATTACAGTGCACCCAAGCAAAAGAAAGTTATCAATAGTCTGGATGAAGTGGATCCTGAACTAAGAGCCACATTTGAAAAGTTGGGTATTTCATTAGATGAACAAAAACGTTTGAGTGGTGTGGCTGTAGATGCGGTTATCGATTCGGTATCTGTAGCAACTACTTTTAAAACACAGCTAGCAGAAATGGGAATTATCTTCTGCAGCATGAGTGAAGCGATTCAGGAGCATCCGGATCTGATCAAAAAATGGTTAGGGTCTGTAGTGCCTGTGACCGATAATTTTTATTCTGCTTTGAATAGTGCCGTATTCAGTGACGGCAGTTTTTGTTATATACCTAAGGGGGTTAAATGTCCGATGGAACTGAGTACGTATTTCCGTATCAATGCAGCGGGTACCGGACAATTTGAAAGAACATTAATTGTTGCGGAAGAAGGATCTTATGTCAGTTATCTCGAAGGATGTACCGCTCCACAGCGTGATGAGAATCAGTTGCATGCTGCAGTAGTGGAGATCGTTGCATTGGATAATGCTGAAGTAAAATATTCAACCGTTCAAAACTGGTATCCCGGAGATAAAGAAGGGAAGGGTGGAATCTACAATTTCGTTACGAAGCGAGGTATTTGTTCAGGAGCTCATTCTAAAATATCATGGACGCAGGTTGAAACAGGAAGCGCAGTTACCTGGAAATACCCTTCTGTAATATTAAAGGGAGATTATAGTGTAGGTGAATTTTATAGTGTAGCTGTAACCAATAATCATCAGCAGGCAGATACGGGAACGAAGATGATTCACCTTGGGAAAAATACCAAGAGTCGTATAGTTTCAAAAGGAATCTCTGCAGGGTTTAGTCATAACTCTTACAGAGGCTTGGTAAAGGTGGCACCTAATGCAGTCAATGCCCGCAACTTTTCCCAGTGCGATAGTTTGTTGCTGGGTGATAAATGCGGTGCGCATACATTTCCTTATATCGAGGTAAAAAATAATACGGCGCAGGTGGAGCATGAAGCAACGACATCTAAAATCGGAGAAGATCAAATTTTCTATTGTAACCAAAGAGGGTTGGATACGGAAACAGCGGTAGCACTGATCATCAATGGTTTTGCCAAAGAGGTAATGAACCAGTTGCCGATGGAGTTTGCTGTGGAAGCACAGAAGTTGTTGGCGATATCTTTAGAAGGAAGCGTAGGGTAAATTGAACTCTGTGCCTCTGAGTCTCTGCGCCTCTGTGGTAAAAAAAAGAAATTAAACACAGAGATACAAAGGCACTAAGACACAGAGAAAAATTGAACTCTGTGCCTCCGTGACTCTGAGCCTCTGTGAAAAATAATAGAAGTTAAACACAGACACACAAAGAATTAAGTATAAAATAAACATTATGTTATCAATTAAAAACTTACAAGCGAGGATTGAAGAAAAAGAAATTCTGAAAGGGATTAATCTGGACATAAAACCCGGAGAAGTCCATGCAATCATGGGGCCCAACGGAAGTGGTAAATCAACTTTGGCATCTGTATTAGCCGGTCGTTCTGATTATGAAGTAAACGGAGGAGAAGTGGAGTTTAATGGAAAAGATTTATTGGAGTTGTCTCCCGAAGATCGTTCGAGAGAAGGTTTATTCCTGGCTTTTCAATATCCCATTGAAATACCCGGCGTAAGCACAACCAATTTCATTAAAACAGCCGTTAACGAGGTGCGCAAGTATAAAGGACAGGAGCCTATGGATGCGGTTGAGTTTTTGAAGAAGATGAAAGAGAAAATGAAACTGGTGGAGATCGATCAATCATTACTTACTCGTTCTCTGAATGAAGGCTTCAGCGGAGGAGAAAAAAAGAGAAATGAGATCTTTCAGATGGCTATGCTGGAACCAACACTTGCTATACTGGATGAAACCGATAGTGGTCTGGATATTGATGCGTTGAGAATTGTAGCGGAAGGTGTCAATAAACTTCGAGATGGCAACCGTTCTTTTCTCGTGATTACACACTATCAGCGTTTGCTGGATTATATCGTTCCCGATTATGTACATGTTTTATATAAAGGTAAAATTGTAAAGAGCGGAGGAAAAGAATTAGCGCTCGAATTAGAGGAAAAAGGATATGATTTCATTAAAGAAGAATTAGGAGAAAGTGTTGAAGCTTAAAAATTTAATTCATGTCAGACGTAAAAGAACTTATTAAAAATAAAATTCAAGCCACTCCTTTTTCAGGGAATGGCAGTTTGCAGGCATTACTTAAAAGTGGTTTGCAGGTATTGGATCAGGAGGGAATACCCACTGTGAAGCATGAGGAGTGGAAGTACACGCGTATCGCAGGTGTACTTAATAAAGACTATCATTATGCTGCTGAAGTAACAGGTCTTTCAAAAACTGATGTTGACGGAGTTAGGTTGCCCGGATATGAATCAGCGAATGAGTTAGTGTTTGTAAATGGAGTGTATCATGCTGAACTGTCTAAGGTTCTTTCATCAAAAGAGGAATTGGATATTTTACCATTAAGCGAAGCGGTGAAAGGCGATTATAAATCCTTTGTTGATCAGCATCTGGGTCATAGTGCTAAATACCATAAAGATGGTATCAATGCCATGAACAATGTGGTGGCATATGAGGGATTGTTTATTGCAGTAAAGAAAAATAAAAAGCTCACTCATCCGGTTTACTGTTATTATATTAACGATGCTAGAAGTTCGAAGATATTATCTCAGCCTCGCACACTCATTCATATTGGCGCCAATGCTGAAGTGTTTTTTGTTGAAGAGGAGATTACTTTAGGGACCGACGATTCATTTATCAATCGTATTGCAGAAATTGTGGTAGAGGAAAATGCTCAGTTACATATTTATAAAATTCAAAATGAGGATAGTCATAGCAGTTGTGTAAAAACAACGCATATCCGTCAAGTTGGCGTAAGTAAAGTAAATTCTGTGACGCTCACATTGAATGGTGGTACAATCCGCAATAATCTCAATTTTATCTTGGAGGCTCCGGGTTGTGAGAGTCATATGTACGGTCTGTATTGTGTAAAGGGTGAAACACATATTGATAATCATACCATTGTTGATAATGTACAGCCGAATTCATTCAGTAATGAATTGTATAAAGGAATCATTGATGAAAAAGCAACGGCTGTTTTCAATGGAAAGATCTTTGTAAGACAAGACGCTCAAAAAACGAATGCGTATCAAAGTAATAAAAATGTTTTGATGAGTAATGAAGCGACGGTGAATACAAAGCCGCAGTTGGAAATCTTTGCTGATGATGTGAAATGTTCTCATGGCTGTACGATAGGAAGATTGGATGAAGAAGCGTTGTTTTATCTGCGTGCCCGTGGAGTGGGAGAGAAGGCTGCAAAGGCGCTTTTATTATATGCTTTTGCCGGAGAGATTCTCGATAAAATTGAATTAGAGCCGATCAGAAAGTATGCAGAAGAGATCATTGCGGAGAGACTGAATTTTGAGGTTTAAATTAGGAGGTTTAACACGAAGTCACAAATATTTTTACATAAACCTAACCAATATGAATCACAACCTGAATGATCTGAACAAGATCAGCGCCGCTATTTTGCATTGCGCATTGACCGTACACAGAGAATTAGGCCCCGGATTACTAGAGAGTGTTTACGAGGCTTGTTTATTTAAAGAGTTGACTGATCAGGGATGGAGTGTCAGTCGTCAAGTACCGATGCCGGTTTATTATAAAGGTGAGCGACTAAAAGCGGATTTTAGAATAGATCTTTTAGTTGAAGAAAAAGTAATTGTGGAATTGAAAGCGGCTGATTATATGTTGCCTGTATTTTCTGCTCAGTTGCTGACTTATCTGAAGTTGTCTGAAAAGAAATTAGGGCTTTTGATCAATTTCAATGTAGCTCTTTTAAAAGAAGGTGTAAAACGAGTGATTTTATAATCTTCTGTGATAAAATGAAAGAAGTTAACACAGAGTCACAAAGGCACAAAGACACTGAGAAAGTTTAACTCTGCGCTTCTGAGTCTCTGAGCCTCTGTGGAAAAGCCAAGCAGTTAACACAGAGTCACAAAGGCACAAAGACACTGAGAAAGTTTAACTCTGCGCTTCTGAGTCTCTGAGCCTCTGAGCCTCTGTGGAAAAGCCAAGCAGTTAACACATAGTCACAAAGGCACAAAGACACTGAGAAAGTTTAACTCTGCACCTCTGAGTCTCTGGGTCTCTTTGGAAAAGCCAAGAAGTTAATACAGAGTCACAAAGGCACAAAGACACTGAGAAAGTTTAACTCTGCACCTCTGAGTCTCT
>CAZZJD010000013.1:0-15095 GCA_964654305.1 uncultured Chitinophagaceae bacterium | reverse complement strand
CAACGGATATAGTATAAAATGAGGATATATTTCTTGGAATACTACCGGGAAATTTACCTGTTAAAAATTGAATTTTATTTTCCATCTCTACAATATTTTGTTTGATTGCATATTGAAGATTTTTTGTCTGCAGTAATTGTGCTTCAAAACGATTGACCGCTAATAACGTTACTTTGGCTGCATCTTTTTGTGCTTTCACTATTGCTAAAGCATCACTTTGAATGATGATGTTTTTTTCTATTATATCGAGCATATTATCCAGTGCAATCAATTCGTAATAAGCGTTGGCAATTTCGGCGATCAGGTTGGTGACCATAAAACTTCTGCCTTCCATACTCGCCAGATAACGCTGAACAGCAGCATTCTTTGCATTTCTCAATTTTTTCCAAATATCGATTTCCCACGAGGCTGTTGGCCCAATAATAAAATCAGAAGTTGATTCTATGGCACCTGCATTTTCTTTTATATCTAAATTTTCCTCTACGCCTCCCCTCCATGTGTATTTTCCAACCTTTTCATATCCTACTCCACCCGACAAGTTTACAAAAGGAATATATTCTCCTTTTCGAGCCCTGATTTCATTTTTATTGATTTTAATTTCTTCTTGTATAATATTTAATTCCTGATTATTTTTCAAAGCAGTATCAATCAGCGCTATAAGATATGGGTCCTTAAAATATTGCTTCCAGCTGATATTAGCTATAGTTGTACTGTCATAACTATTAATGAATACAGCCGGTACAGATTTATTTTCTTTCTTTTCAACCAAAAGCGGAATATTACAAGCGCCAAAAAGAAATAATAAAATCAATACTGCATATGTATTAGTGTTTCTTACCTTCATTGTTATTTGAATTTTTTGTGAATAATTTTTGAATGCGAACCTTGAGTGATTTATCAGAATGACTTTCTACAAAATCCTCTGTTAAAGGATTCTCGTCCTCCTCTCTGATCAATGTCCTTCCCTCTGCCAGCGTACCGAATATGTAATAAAGCCCCGGTACTATAATCACCCCGAAGATGGTTCCGAACAACATCCCTCCAAGAGCTGAAGCACCAATCGTTCTGTTACCAACGGCACCTGCACCTGTAGCAATGATCAAAGGAATTAATCCGGCAATAAAAGCAAAAGAGGTCATTAAGATAGGGCGGAAACGAACACGCGCTCCTTCAATAGCCGCCTCCAATACTGTTGATCCCTGACGATGTTTTTGTACAGCAAACTCAACGATCAATACGGCATTCTTACCAAGTAAACCTACCAGCATGATCAATCCGATCTGTGCGTAAATATCATTTGCCAATCCCATTATTTTCAGTAAGAAAAATGATCCGAATACACCAACAGGTAAAGAAAGTACTACCGCCAGCGGTATGATGAAACTTTCATACTGTGCTGCTAATACCAGATATACAAATACTAATACAACGATGAAAATGTACAGTGCTTCATTCCCTCTTCTTACCTCGTCATACGACAATCCTTCCCAGGCAATATCATATCCTTTTGGTAGAGTGTTGGCCGCTACTTCCTGTATGGCTTTAATGGCTTCTGCACTCGTATATCCTTTGGCAGGAACGCCCCGAATAGAAGAGGAAGTATATAGATTGAAACGGGTGATCTCATTGGGGCCCTGCGTTTTTTTCATGCTCATAAACGCCGAATAGGGAACCATTTCATCACGGTTATTTTTAACATATAAATTCAAAATATCCGAAGGAAGTTTCCTGTATTGTGGATCGACCTGCGTGTATACTTTGTAAAAATTATTGAATCGAATAAAACCCTGCTCGTAGGTACTTCCGATCAATATATTCAGATTTTCCATTGCTTTACCAATGGAAACTCCTTTTTGCATGGCAAGCTTATTATCTACAATGAGCTCATATTGTGGGTAGTTAGCAGCATAAAAAGTAAATAAGCCATTAAGTTCAGGTCTTTTTTTCAGATTATCCATGAACTCCGTGTTTACTTTATCAAACTCCTGATAATCTACATCACTACTTTTATCCAATAGTCGTAAAGAAAAACCATCTGATGTTCCATAACCCGGAACGGCAGGCGGTTCAAAAAATTCAACAACAGCGCCCAGATCTTTGGTTTTCTCTTCCAGTTCTTCAATAATATGTTTAATAGATTGCTTACGCTTTTCCCAGTCAGTCAGATTTATCAGACAGGTTCCTGCATTAGACCCCCTTCCCTCAGTAAGAATTTCATAGCCTGCAAGTGAAGTAACTGATTCTACGCCTTCAACAGATTTGGCGATTTTTTGTAATTCGAGTGAAACCGCATTGGTTCTTTCGAGTGTAGTGCCGGGAGGAGTTTGAATGATGGCATAAATTTGACCCTGATCTTCATTGGGTATAAATCCTGCAGGCAAACGCTTGTCAACCGTAAAAATTCCAATACCAAAAAGAATTAATATACCAAAAGTGACTACGCGCCTATTCGTAATAATTTTGAGTAATGATGTGTACTTTCCTGTGACTTTATCAAAGTTTTTATTAAACCAACCAATAAACATATTGATCGGTGTCTTTCTTTTAGGCTTACCGTGATTGTTTTTTAATATCATCGCACAAAGCACTGGTGTTAAAGTAAGAGCCACTACACCGGAAAGCACAATGGCAGAAGCCATGGTAATTGAAAACTGACGATAAAAAATCCCTACGGGTCCGGTCATAAAAGCCACTGGCACAAATACTGCCGTCATGATTAAAGTAATTGCAATGATGGCGCCACTGATTTCGCCCAATACCTTTTTAACAGCCTGATAAGGAGATAAATGTTCTTCCTCCATCTTGGCATGGACCGCTTCCACAACCACAATAGCATCATCCACCACTACTCCGATTGCCAATACTAAAGCAAATAAAGTGATCAGATTAATGCTCAAGCCGAAAAATTGCATAAAAACAAAAGCCCCTACTAACGATACAGGTACAGTAATGATAGGTATGAGTGTGGATCGAACATCTCCCAGAAAAACAAATACCACCAGTGCAACAAGTAAAAATGCTTCAAGGAGAGTATGAAGTACTTTATCAACTGATGCGTCCACAAATTTGGATACATCATAATTGATTTCATAATTCATGCCGGGAGGAAAATCTTTTTTAAGCTCATTTAATTTTGCTTTTACATTATCAATAACCTTACTGGCATTACTTCCGGGAATTTGTTTTAATACCAAAGATGTTGAAGGATACCCGTCTTTATTCGAATAGATATCTACAAACTCACTGCCCACTTCCACTTCTGCGATATCTTTCAGCTTAACGATCTCTCCTTCCGGATTTGATTTAACAATGATATCATTATACTGCTCTGGTTTGTTATACCAGCCTTTATAAGTGAATACATATTCTAGTGATTGGGCCACTCTTCCCGAGCTCAATCCAACTCTGCCTGGTCTTCCGAGAACACTTTGTTCGTTGATAGCTTCGAGTACTTCATCTGCCGAAATATTATACGCTCTCATTCTGTCAGGCTTTAGCCATACACGTATGGCAAAAGAGCGACTACCCAGTGCGATAGCACGCCCCATACCACTAATCCTTTGAAGTTCGGGTAACATATAGGTGTTGGCATAGTTGAATAAAAACTTTTCATCTGCATTTTTATCTGTACTGTACAGATTTACATACATAAGCATGCTTGGCTGAATCGGAGTAATAATTACACCTTCCCTTTGTACGAGCGGAGGAAGATTTGGCATTACCTGATCCACTCTTGTTTTTACATTCACAACGGCCGCATTGGGATCAACACCCGGTTCGAAAACGATCTGAATAGTCGCCTCGCTTGCACTGGTAGCATCAGATATGATGTATTGCATACCTTGAACACCATTAATAGCCCTTTCAAGAAGTGTTACGGTTGATTTAACAAGCACATCCGCGTTAGATCCTGGGAATTCAATAAATATGTTTACACGAGGTGGTGCAATATCCGGAAATTGGGCTACCGGTCGAGTATTGATGGCTAATATCCCCATGAATACAATCGCTAATGAGATAGCAATAGCCAATACCGGTCGTTTGATAAATTTTGAGAACATCTTGAATATGTTTAAGTGGTTTTTGTAGGATTATTCTGCATGAAGATGAATGAGCTCATCAATGACTTCTTTCTGATCTTTAAATGTCCATTTGATCTTTTCTTCATTTTTTACTTTCCGAAGTCCTTCCAGCAGAATTTTATCATTTTCTTTGATACCATTTTCAACAACATATAAATGCGGTATTTCAAAACTGATCGTGATCTCTCTAGATTGTATTTTATTATCTTTATCAATCACAAAAACATATTTCTTGTCTAGCACTTCGAAGGTTGCTTTTTGGGGAATAATCAATGCATTTTTAAGTTGAGTTGGCATGAGAATATTTCCTGTTTCTCCATGACGCAATAAGCCTGTTGGATTTGGAAACGTGGCCCTGAAAGCAATATTCCCTGTTTCATTATTGAAATCTGCTTCGATTGTTTCTACTTTTCCCAATTGAGAAAACTCAGCATTGTTAGCCATTCTTAATTTCACTATAGTCGTGCTTTCCGATTTTGCCTTAGAGGCATAGTCGAGATATTCCGCTTCAGGCACATTGAAATAGACCCACATCCTACTATTATCAGAAAGAGTGCTTAGCAGCTCACCTTCATCTACCAGACTTCCTAATCGTACATGGAAATGATCCATGATGCCATCAAAAGGAGCTCGGATATCAGTAAAACTCAGATGCGTTTGCGCCAGAGCCAATTCCGCTTTAGCTTTATCGAGTCTAGCTTTCGCAAGTGCCAGCTCATTATTGGAAACTATATTTTTTGCTGCAAGAGATTGCGTGTTTTTATATTCTATCTCTGCATAATCGGCTTCTGCTTGCGATTTCTGTAGTTCTGCCTGATATATAGTTGGCATAATCTTAAACATCAATTGTCCTTTTTTCACACGTTGCCCTTCATCCACAAAAATATTTTGGAGATACCCTTTCTCCAGGGCCCGGAGTTCAATCCTTTGTATGGCGTGAATCTGACATACATATTCGTTGTATATAGTAGTATCAATTCGTATGGGACTTGTAGCCTGAAAAGTAGCTTTTTCTTCGTGATGACTTTCTTTATGGTTGCAGCCAGCAGTTACGAATAAAATGGCTGCACAAATGATCATAGATAAACGATTCATTTTAGATTTGATTTAAGAGCTGAAGAGTTTTGAATTAAAAACCCTTACTAATGAAAAATAATGTGGAGAATAATTCTAATTACAGATCAAAAAGAGAGAAAGGGATTCAATCTTTTTAAAAGATTAACTTATAAGAGAAATGCGTCTATTGAGCAGCAATAGAGAATATAAAAAGGATAAGATATTGATGACTTTTGTAATGATAGCCAGTATTGCTTATAAAGAATAGAGCTGGTTTGAATGGATTCAGATAGAAATTCAATGGGGGGTAAATACGGATTATTTTTTTTGTAGGTCTGATTCAATTCTGTAGTGTCTTCGTTTTCGGACCCGCCAGCCCCTACAGCATCATATTCTCCATTAAAAATATTGATTACTTCTTCTTCAACATCTTCTTCCAAATCACTTGAAATAAAACCAACACCCAAGTAAATATCATCTTCCGAAGAAGCAGCCATAGCTGTTCCGTTAAGAAGCGAGAGGAAAAAACAGAGGAATAATATTTTAATGGATCTGATCAAAATATTTTGAGTTGATGGCAAATATAGTATGTTGACTTATAAAAGTCAATATAAGGATGTAATATAAATTAATAATTAACAGTTACTATGCGCAGCCAAATATGTTTGTGCCCAAACCAACTTCTCAACGTACCAATGCAGTAATGATTCTTCTCGCTTCATTTGTTAATACCAATCGCCCACTGATGGCTGCTCGATCATATAGTAATTCTGACCACTCATCGGTACCCTGCCACAACATTTTTTTGATCTCTTTCATGGCTTCCAAAGAAGAGGCAGCGAGTTCATTTGTCTTTTTATTGACTGCTTGATGGAGGGATTCATATGTGTCGTGAACCTCAGCAAACAATCCTTTTTCTAATGACCATTGGGCGGTATACCAGTTACCTGCATCAAGGGTCATCTGACTAAAAGCGGCTGTTCCGATTTTTCTCTCAACAGCTGGACCAATCACAAAAGGGCCTATGCCCACTTTTAATTCGCTTAGCTTAATCGATGCTTTTTCTGATGCGATCGCATAGTCGCAGGCTGCTGCAATTCCGACTCCACCGCCCACACATTTAGAATGAATCAGCCCCACAATAAGTTGAGGCGCTTTTCTCATAGCATTGATCACATTGGCAAATCCGCTGAAAAATATTTTTCCTTCTTCTTCATTCTTGACAGCAGCGAGCTCATCAAAAGAAGCTCCGGCGCAAAAGGCTTTCTCTCCAGCCGACCGCAAAAGAATCACTTTTGTATCCGTAGAGGCTGAAGCGTTGGTAATCGCAGAAGCGAGCTCAGACAATAATGTGCCGGGCATAGCATTGCCTTTGGGATGAAAGAATTCTATCGTTGCAACGCCATTTTCAATTGTTGATTTTACATAACTACCATCGGCATGAATCGTTGACATATCTGAGAGTTTAGTACGAAGGTAAGTCAAAGCACAAAAACGTTGCTCGTAGTTCGTTGATCGTTTTTCGAGAAAAGTGAAACGAAAGACGAATAGCGAAATATTCATATACTTTTTCTTTTTTTTCTCTTTGGCTCTGCGCCTTTGCGCCTCTCTGCTAATCCTATTTTCACAAAAAAGGAATGCAATAAGGAATAAAGAATTCAATTTGTAATTTGGACGTATAAATTTATCTTGAGTTAAATTGTTTACTATGTATCCAAAAGGTCTACTCTTCATCTTTTGCTTTTTATCTTTCACATACCTAAAAGCCCAAAAAGCGAATCTTACCAAAGAACAAATGCTTAAAGGAGCGCCTCATGAGATAACAAAACCACTCCCTTACTTTCTGATGTGGGAAGATGCAGAAAACTTTATTATAGCTAAAAAGGAAAATAACTTTTCGCCCTATAAAAAATATCGTATTAACGCGAAAACAGGCAAAGAAGTGCAAGTGAATGATGATGAAATTAAAGAAACACCCACAAAAGAAGTAGAAGTAAAAAAAGGAGATATTTATTTGATAGACACCGAAGGGAAAGAGACGCAGCTGACACAAACCAAGGAAGAAGAACAAAACCCAACTTTATCGCCCGACCAAACTAAAGTTGCGTTTACAAGAGCCAACAATTTGTTTGTGGTTGATCTTATCTCGAAAAATGAAACTCAGCTTACTTCTGACGGAAATGAAACAATATTGAATGGTTATGCCAGCTGGGTGTACTATGAAGAGATCTTAGGTCGTCCTTCCAAGTATAAGTCTTTCTGGTGGAGTCCTGATAGCAAACGAATTGCATTCATGCGTATGGATGAATCAAAGGTTCCGTTATTCCCCATTGTTAGCGAAGAAGGGGCGCATGGCTATACGGAGAATACGCGTTATCCCAAAGTAGGTGATCCTAATCCGGAAGTAACGATTGGCATCGCAAAAGCAGACGGCAGCAATACTGTATGGGCGGATTTTGATCCTAAAAAAGATCAGTATTTTGGAATGCCCTACTGGAAAACTGATGCATCCGCTTTGTGGATCCAGTGGATGCCCCGCTCGCAGGATACGCTGAAGCTATTCGAAATGAGCGTGGACAAAAGTTCTCTAAAAGAAATTTATACCGAAACACAAAAAACATGGATTGATCTGGATGATCAAGGATCTAGAATTCAATTTCTTTCAGACAAAAAGCATTTCATATATAGAAGCGATGCCAGCGGATGGAGTCATTTATATCTCCATGATATTACTGGAAAACGATTGCATGCGATCACTTCAGGAAATTATACAGTTGTTGATCTATTACAAGTAGATGAAAAAAAACAATGGGTTTATTTTACTTGTCGAAAAGACAATAGCACCCGGTATGATCTATACAAAGTAAAACTGAATGGCAAAGAACTTCAGCGATTAACTTTTGGCGAGTTCACACATGAAGATATTCATCTATCGCCTGATGCTTCTTACTTCATTACGACCTATTCTAATGCTAGTACTCCTGATATCATGGCGCTGATGAATCATAAAGGAAAACTAATTTTTGAGATCGCTAACACGAAGGGTGAAAAATTTGATCAAACGATTATTGCCAAAACGGAATTAATCCGTATCAAAAGTGAAGATGGCAAATATGACCTACCCTTTAGAGTGATCCGCCCCCTGAAATATGATTCCACCAAAAAATATCCTTTAATGATTAATATTTATGGAGGGCCCAATGCAGGAACTGTTTATGATGGATGGGATCTTCGTATGCAGCAGCAATGGTGGGCTTCAGAAGGAATCATACAGGTTACGATGGATCATCGCGGGAGCGGACATTTTGGGAAAGAGGGCATGAATGCATTACATCGTAATCTGGGTTATTGGGAAATGAAAGATTGGATCACGATTGTGAAATGGTTGATTAAAAATGCAGGGGTGGATTCTGAAAAGGTTTGTATCAGCGGTTTCAGTTACGGTGGATATATGTCTTGCTATGCACTCACTTACGGATCAGATTATTTTACCCATGGTCTTGCTGGTGGCAGTGTAACGGATTGGCGATTATATGACACGCATTATACAGAACGTTTCATGGATCTACCCTCTGAAAATCCAGATGGATACAAATCATCTTCTGTGTTTACGCATGTAGATAAGTATAAAGGTTTACTTAGAATTTATCATGGTAACATGGATGATAATGTGCATGTGCAGAACAGTTTACAGCTCGTCAAAAAACTACAGGAAAAGAAAAAGCATTTTGAGTTTATGTTATATCCCGGCGGACGACACGGATGGAGAAATTTACCTGCACAGGATTTGCATAGTACAAATGAAATAACTCGATTTATTTATCAGTATTTGCTGAATAAGGAAATACCGGAAGGGGTGTTGAAATAAATGTTGTTCGTTGCTCGTTTTTGTTTGCTTGTGAGGATAGTTACTGGCTATACCCTTAATGAGGAGGATTCAAGGAGGAGGATATATTTAGAAGTAAATCATTTCAAACTGATCCCTCATCTTATACAAAAGAAACCACCGACGCATAATGCCAGAACTTGAATGGCTGTGCTCTTGTATAAATACGATTCCCATTATTGTCAAAGTTTGCTTTTACTACAATATACCATTTGACCCAGCGATAACGCTTATCACCCTCCCCCAGTTTTTTAAAATAATATTTATCTCCCAAGATCATGACAAATCCATCCAGATCTTTTTCATAAAGTTTTGCTCGGATATAATAAAAGAGTAAATAGGATAAAAAACGATAAACAGTCCATAAAAGCAGGGCTACAGATAACAAATAAAAAAGAGGCCCTACAGATTTTAATCCTTTTAAAAGAATTTCAAAAATGCTTATCTGGCGCACTTTAAGAAAAAAAAGATATAGTAAAGATTTTAAAAGCATGTCAGTAAATTATATTACATGCGTTGTTACATCCTAAAAATAATAGAATTTGGCAAATCTGCCATATTAATTAATCCAAAAACAGATCTCTGTAAAGTTGTGCCCCAGGCACCACACTATATTTGGACAGATCTGTAATCCCTTCTTCTTTCAATACATCTTCATCCAAAAGCAATTGCCCGGTATAAGCGGAAGATGGCTTCGCTAGCATAATTGCCGCCGCATCAGCTAGCACATCCGGAGTGCGACTCATATTTACCAACGCTTCTCCTCCCAGTAAATTTCGCACGGCTGCCGTATCGATGGTTGTTGCTGGCCAAAGAGAATTCGCAGCGATACCATCTTTTTTAAATTCCTCCGCCCATCCAATCGTCATCATGCTCATGTTGTATTTGCTTAAGGTATAGGCAAGATGATTGCCGAACCATTTAGGATTCATATTTAAAGGAGGGGATAGTGTCATAATATGCGGATTGGCTGATTTTCTGAGATAAGGAATGCATGCTTTGGTCATCATAAATGTACCCCGCACATTAATATCATGCATCAGGTCAAATCTTTTAGCTTCCGTTTTTTCAGTAGTCGTTAAGCTGATGGCAGAAGCGTTATTAATTAGTATATCAATACCTCCAAATATTTCAACTGCTTTATGTACGGCTGATTCAATTTGGTCTTCATTTCTGATATCTAACTGAACAGCTAATCCCTCTCCCCCCGCTGCTTTCATTTCATTAGCCGCAGAATATATAGTCCCACCGAGTTTTGGATTTTCTTCTGTGCTCTTTGCTGCCACAATAATGTTAGCCCCTTCTCGAGCTAAACGTAATCCGATCGCTTTTCCGATGCCTCTTGAAGCCCCAGTAATAAAGACGGTTTTATTATTAAATGACATTTAATTATGATCTTCTCTTTAAAGATACCGATTATGAGTATATTAAATTGATACTAGTCGGGCTTTATTTATTACATTAGCTTTAATTCAAATGCTTTGTTATGTATGAAAAAAGAAAGCAACCCCTCGCTCCTTCACATGTTTTTTGGAAAAGAATCGGAAAGAATATTCTTTTTACAACCATCACGATATTCCTATCTCTAGCTATAGGAACTACAGGTTATCATTATTTTGCTGCTCAACCTTGGATAGATTCTTTTCACAATGCTTCCATGATTTTGAGTGGTATGGGACCGGTTATAAACATAACATCTGATTTTGGCAAACTCTTTTCTTCTTTTTATGCTCTTTTCAGCGGTTTTATTATTGTAACGAATATGGGCATTCTTTTAGCTCCGGTATTGCATCGCATTTATCATATGATGCATATTGAATAGAGATTTATTATGATTTTATGTAGCTACAGCTTCTGAAAACTGCAATTCATAAAGTTTGGCATATTTCCCATTCTGCGACAGTAAAGATTCATGTGTTCCGGATTCCACAATCTGTCCTTTGTCCATTACCAGGATTTTATTAGCACGTCGGATAGTAGATAAACGGTGTGCAACCACAATAGAGGTTCTTCCTTTAATGAGTGTATCAATGGCACGTTGTATGAGTTGTTCCGTTTCGGTATCTACTGAAGAAGTGGCCTCGTCTAGTACTAATATGGTTGGGTCAAATAACAAGGCTCTCATAAAACTTAACAATTGTCTTTGTCCTTGTGATAGTGTGCTTCCTCGTTCAAGGACTTTAAAATGATAGCCACCGGGGAGCGATTCGATCCATTCATGTAAACCTAGCATTTTGGCGATTTCTACGACACGTGTTTCACGAATCTCTTCGTTTCTTAAAGTTACATTTTCAATAATGCTACCGGGAAATAAGAATACTTCCTGTAATACGACTCCTATATGACTTCGTAATTGTTTTGGCTCAATATCAAGAATATTAATATTGTCTACGCTAATAGACCCTTTTTGAAATTCATATAGTTTGTTCAGCAGACTAATGATGGATGTTTTGCCGCTTCCTGTTGCTCCTACCAATGCAACTGTTTCGCCCGCTTTTACTTCAAAACAAATATCCTTTAGTACCCAGCTTTCGTCTTTGTAAGCAAACCATACATGATCAAATGCTACTTTGCCTTCTTTGATTTCAATATTTTGTAAATATCCGCTAGCAGGAGGTTTGAGAAAATCCTGCTGATCTAATACAGCAAATACTCTTTCCGAAGCAACCATCCCCATTTGCAGCACATTAAATTTATCGGCAATAAAACGAAGCGGACGGAATAGCATATTCAGTAAAAGGATGAATGCCATCACATCGCCGGCCATTTTTGCGTTGGCGCCGGAAGCAATCGCTTGGTTGGCACCAAACCAAACCAATAAACCTAACGATAGCGCGAGGATGATCTCCACTAAAGGGAAAAATACAGAATACGCAAAGATGGCTTTAATGTGTGCTGTTCTATGCTGCAAATTGATCTTTTCAAACTTTTTGAATTCCTGTTTTTCCACAGCAAATGCTTGTATTATTTGCATACCCTGAATATGTTCCTGTACAAATGCGTTCAGTGCGGCTACAGCATTTCTCACTTGGCGAAATGATTTATTGACACTTTCTTTAAAATAATACGTGCCGATAAGTAATATGGGAAAAGGAATCAAACAGATTAGGGTAAGTTGCCAATTTATATAGAACATAAAGCCTAATACTGTAACAATGGTAAGCAGATCTGCCAGGATAGGAATTAATCCTTCCGAGAAAATTTCACTTATGGTTTCTATATCGTTGATGGTTCTGGTGGTAAGTGTGCCGATAGGTGTTTTATCAAATTGTCTGAGGTTGAGATGCAGAATTTTATCAAATATGTTAACCCGTAGGTCTTTTACTACTTTCTGACCTAGCCATGATGCGTAATAAGAAAATACAAACCGAAAAAATGTTTCTAGGCATAACCACCCGATTTGGAATAGCGTGATACGAATGAGCATTTCGGTTAAGTGATTCTGAATATAATCATTAACTGTTATTTGTATTAGCCAGGGTCTGACGGGCGCCATGATGGCTAGCAAAAGAGAAAGTATGATTGCAATATAGGTTCGTTTCTTATAGGGGGAGGCATATGCTAACACTCTGCGCAAGTGTTTGAAGGAGAAGGATTGTTTTTTGGGGGATATCGCGTCGGCCATTTTGCAAAGGTAGGTGCCGGAAAAGAAAGGCGGCCGGGTAAACCCGGCCGCCACATATTAACTAACCCATCTTAAAAGATTTAATTTAAACCTGAACCTGTTCTCATTTCATTCAACTTCGTTCTGATAGCAGCTTCCACTTCATTGGCAAGCTCAGGATTATCCATTAATAGTTGCTTTACGGAATCTCTTCCCTGACCGAGTTTATCTCCTTTATAACTATACCAGCTTCCACTCTTCTGGATGATTTCCAATTCAGTACCCATATCAATAATCTCTCCTGTTTTGCTGATTCCTTCCCCGAAAATAATATCAAACTCAGCGGCTTTGAAGGGAGGAGCCACTTTATTTTTCACAACTTTCACTTTTACGCGATTACCAATCGCTTCATCGCCATCTTTAATCTGACTCATTCTGCGAATATCCAAACGAACAGAGGCATAGAATTTTAATGCATTACCTCCGGTGGTTGTTTCCGGATTACCAAACATTACTCCGATCTTTTCTCTAAGCTGATTGATGAAAATGCAAATCGTATTCGTCTTGTTGATCGTTGCAGTTAGTTTACGAAGCGCTTGACTCATTAGACGAGCCTGCAATCCCATTTTGCTATCGCCCATTTCTCCCTCCAGTTCGCCTTTAGGAACCAAAGCTGCTACGGAGTCTATAACCACGACATCCAGAGCACCACTTAAGATCAAGCGATCAGCGATTTCAAGAGCCTGCTCGCCATAATCCGGCTGAGAAATTAATAAATTATCTACATCAACCCCCAGTTTACGTGCATAAGAACTGTCGAATGCATGTTCTGCATCAATGATAGCGCACATGCCTCCTTTTTTCTGGGCTTCTGCAATGATATGTGTGGCAATAGTGGTTTTACCACTACTTTCCGGACCATAGATCTCAACGATCCTTCCCTTAGGAATACCCCCAATGCCTAAAGCACTGTCCAGCGCGATTGAGCCTGTAGATACGACTTCCATTTCTACATCAGCTTTCTCATTCATCATCATAACACTGCCTTTACCAAAATCTTTATCAATCTTATCGATGGTAAGCTTCAGTGCTTTCAGCTTTTCGCTGTTCTCTTTTGCGTTATCACGGCTCATAGTTTCTTTTTGCTTTTTTGGTTTCTCATTCAAAATTAATGTGTCTTCCATAATAGTTTTTTTTAAGTTGTGAACACTAAATTATTTAGCAAATATATACTAATAATTTTAGATACCAAATATTTTAGCAAAAATTTCAAAAGGCTTTTACATATTTGAGCCTAGAAAAAATGATTTCGTCTCGCCATAGGCGAGACTAACACCTACTTCATCTCGGGTTGTTCAAAAACCCATTCTTTTAAAAGTGAATCTTTTTCGGAATTTTTTAAATCGCCCCCTAAAGAAAAACAGCAATAATGAATCTTATTGCTCCCGGCAATATCGAGCTGTTCATAGTGTGTTCTGATTTGTAGTTCTGGAGTTAGATTTAATCTTTCATACAAATCGTCAGTGCTGTCATGTAAGGTCAATTTGTAGCGTTCGATTACCTGTAAAGTAAACCGAAACAGATTCGGAGAATCCGTCTTTAGATGTATTTTTCCGCCATTTTGAAGAAATTGATGATACAAGCGCAGATACTTTGGGTGCGTTAGCCGTTTTTTAAATTTAGAATTACGCAACTGCGGATCCGGAAAAGTGATCCATATTTCCGCAACTTCACCTTTCTCAAAATATGAAGCTATCTGATCAATCTGTGTCCGTAGAAAACCTACATTCGTCAATCCTTCCTGAATACATTGTTTGGCCCCTACCCATAAGCGATTTCCTTTCTGATCGATCCCGAGAAAATTATTATTGGGAAACATTCGCCCTAATCCTACTGCATATTCTCCCTTTCCGCAAGCAAGCTCGAGTGTGATTGAATTTCCATTTCCAAACCATCCTCCCCATTTCCCCGCCATGTTTTCAGGGTATTGTAATACATTTTTGAATGTCTCAAGTTCTGCAAAGCGCACTAGTTTTTTCTGTCCCATGACTGGCAAAGTTATTAAACGAAAAAATGTTTAATTTTCTTTTTCTCTATTATCTTTGAGTACATTATTAAATCATATAAAAATGAAAAAAACTACTGCATTCTTTATTGCGATATTTTTTATCGTTGCTGGCGCTTATGCTCAGAAAATAAAACTTGTTTCCGGAGACCTTTCTTTTTTAAAAGAGGAAAAGGTAGTGTCTATTGAATATGACTATTCTCAAATGGGCGTAGGAAAATATAAAACAGAACAGGAGTATCTGGATAAAAAGTCTGAAGAATATAATAAAAAAGAATCCGGGAGAGGAGATGAATGGGTGAAATCGTGGAAAAATGACCGCGCTACTCGTTACCAACCAAAATTCGAAGAATTATTGAATAAGTATTCAGATAAACTTGGTGTTGAATTTAAAGGCGGTGC
>CAZZJD010000012.1:0-15411 GCA_964654305.1 uncultured Chitinophagaceae bacterium | reverse complement strand
GGACAAAATTTGGTTGGTTTCCGGATCGGCAAAGTTAATATTTATCTGTGCATCTATCCAGATTTATTCCTTTGTTCGTAAGTAAATACCTGTTCAAGATATTACCTTTGCTTTCCTTATATGTCCACCCCGATTCAAATAGCGATGGTAGGTAACCCCAACAGCGGAAAATCGTCGTTGTTTAACGTGTTGACCGGACTCAATCAGAAAGTGGGCAACTTTCCTGGCGTAACTGTCGAAAAAAAATCGGGCAAATGCAGACTCGATGCAGAAACAACCGTTGAAGTAGTAGATCTGCCCGGCTCCTATAGTCTCTACCCGCGTCGTATGGATGAATGGGTAGCCTATCGGGTATTACTTCAACAGGATACTGAGGTAAATCCTGACGTTGTACTAGTGGTGGCTGATGCTTGTAATCTTAAAAGAAATTTGCTCTTCGTTTCCCAACTGATAGATCTAAAGATTCCTACAGTACTTGCTTTAACTATGCTGGATGTGGCAGCAAAAAAACAAATTAAGATTCAGCCACTCGAATTACAAAGAGCACTGGGGATTCCTGTTGTAGAGGTTAATCCAAGAAAACAAACGGGTATAAACACACTAAAAAAGACCCTGCTATCAGTTAAGCAGGGGATATATAAACCGCCTGCTTTCGACTTTATTCCCAAATTACTGGCACCAGATACCATTCAGGCTGCCAAAGAATTGTTTCCCGGTATGAGCGATTATGCCGTGGTTCATCAGCTCATTCATTATAAATCCTTTAATCTACCCGCTGAAAAAGTTCAAAGAATTGAATCGATCGTTCATCAACCCTCTTTTAATGCTACCCGCATTCAGGCAGATGAAATTATACAGCGATATAAACGAATTCAAACCATACTCCAACTCGTAGTTACGCAAACAGCTATTGTTCCTAAAGAAATGCTTTCTGAAAAGCTAGACAAACTCCTTCTTCATAAATCATGGGGCTATGTGATCCTGCTTTCTGTTTTATTTCTTCTTTTTCAAAGTGTATTCTGGATCGCCGAATATCCAATGAGTTTTATAGAAAATAGTTTTGTATGGATAGAAGAGTGGCTAACCCCGTTGCTACCTCAAAATCAATTGACCAATCTTTTTCTGCAAGGAGTGTTGCCAGGCTTAAGTGGTATCTTGGTATTTGTTCCTCAGATCATGATTTTATTCGGGCTGATCGGACTTCTTGAAGAAACCGGTTATATGGCGCGCATCAGTTTTCTTTCCGATAAGATTATGCGAAAAGTTGGGCTCAATGGCAAAAGCGTGATGCCGATGATTAGCGGATTTGCCTGTGCGGTGCCCGCAATTATGAGCGTAAGAAATATCGAAAGCCAAAGAGAAAGGCTGCTCACTATTCTGGTGACTCCCCTCATGAGTTGCAGTGCCCGACTCCCTGTGTATACCATTCTCATTGCACTTGTCATTCCGGGTGATTATATTTTCGGAGTATTAAGTTTGCAAGGATTAGTGATGATGGGATTGTATCTTTTTGGTATTTTAATAGCACTACTTGTGGCGCGTATAGCAAAAATCTTCATCAAAATCAAAGAGAAAAGTTTCTTTGTACTCGAACTTCCTCTTTATAAAACGCCCCGCTGGAAAAATATCGGATATACGATGATCGAAAAGGCCAAGATCTTTGTAGTAGATGCGGGCAAAATTATTATGATCATCAGTCTGCTGCTTTGGTTTCTCAGTAATTATGGACCTGCTAAACAAATGGAATCCGTACATCAACAATACAAGCAACGAATAGAAGCAAATCCTGCTGTAGCAGATATCTTAAAAAAAGAAGAACAGGCTGCCTTACTTCAGGCTTCTTATGCGGGACAGGCTGGGAAAATCATTGAACCCATCATCAAACCTTTGGGTTATGACTGGAAGATAGGCATTGCACTCATCACCTCTTTTGCGGCTCGAGAAGTATTTGTGGGCACCATGGCTACTTTATATTCTGTAAATGGAGAAGAGGACGTTTCCACGCTAAGAGAAAAAATGCAGACGGCCACCTGGCCTAATGGAAATAAAGTATATACACTCGCTGCTGGAGTATCTTTAATGCTTTTCTACCTGCTCGCCATGCAATGTATGAGTACTCTGGCGGTTGTAAAAAGAGAAACCAATAGTTGGAAGTGGCCGATGATTCAATTGGCATATATGACAGCGCTTGCGTACCTGATCAGTTTGGCTGGGTATCAGGTACTGAGTTCATAAAGTTTGTAAAGTTTATAAAGTTGAAAGAGCATAAGCGTAGTTGTCGTTGTTCTCATTGTTGACCTAGTTGTCATTGTTACAACATACAACCTCCAACCAACAACCTACAACCTCTTTCACTTCCCTTCCTTCCAATCCGCAAAGTCAATGTCTTCCCATGTATCGGAACCTGCATGCGTACCTGGTGTGATATTAAAAAAAATATGATTGACGCCTTTGAGTTCAAGAAGATTTAAGGAAGCAAAAGATAAAAAAGATTCAGCGCCTTCATTACCGATCTCGTCCGTTAACCATCTTTCATTTCGTAAGCCTACTATTAAGGTGTCTGATCGTTGTCCGCTAACAAATAACCCGGCTTCCGGCCATAGTTTATAAATACCGTTTATGAGTGGAGCTGCTTTATCAATTGAATCTTCAGGAGTGAATATTCGGGTGCGAATGGATTTATCAGCATCTACTGACCAGATAATGATGGTATCACGATCACTCCAAACAGATCCTTCCATGTCTTCGCTTCCCGCATTATTCTGATTACAATTGCAAGCAATAATAGAGAACAGAAAGGAGTATAGTAGGAATTGCTTTCGCATGATCTAATTTACAATAGACAATGATAAATATGAGTATGATTTTCATCACTATGATCAATGTGCTGTAAGATATCATCATAGCCAGGGGTTTAAACCCCTGGCTGTGGATTAAAATTTTTTCACTCCTCAAATAGAATGCAATCTGCCACTGAAATTTTGCGTTAACCATTAAATGGCCGTTGACTGACCATAACCCATCGTACCTAATTCACCGGCTAACAATGATATACACCTGCTACAATAGAGAAAGCCGGCTTAAAAGCCGGCTCCATCTGTTTTTTCATTTTGCTCAATTCAGATTAAAACCTATCGAGATTCATAACCTTATTCCAGGCCGCTACAAAATCATGTGCAAATTTTTCTTTGGCATCATCAGAAGCATACACTTCAGCGATCGCTCTTAACTCTGTATTCGATCCGAAGATGAGATCTACTCTGGTAGCCGTCCATTTTACTGCATCAGTCACACGATCTCTTCCTTCAAATAAGTGTCTGCTTTCATTTGGAGATTTCCAGGCAGTATTATAATCAAGCAGATGCACAAAATAATCATTACTTAATGTACCCGGACGATCGGTAAATACACCATGCGCCGATTGATCATAATTGGCATTCAGCACACGCAATCCACCCACTAACACCGTCATTTCAGATGCGGTAAGCGTAAGCAGCTGCGCTTTATCAATCAACATCTCTTCAGGTAATGCCTTGGCTTGTTTACCATAATAATTACGGAAACCATCAGCCTTTGGCTCTAACACAGCAAATGATGCTACATCCGTTTGATCCTGTGCCGCATCGGTACGACCAGGAGTAAATGGAACAGTAACATTGAGTCCCGCATTCTTTGCAGCCTGCTCAATAGCAGCGGCGCCACCTAAAACAATAAGATCCGCCAATGAAACAGCTTTACCTGATTGCGCAGCATTGAAAGATTGCTGAATCTTTTCTAAAGCATCCAATACTTTAGATAACGACGCGGGATTATTCGCTTCCCAATAACGCTGAGGAGCCAGACGAATCCTTGCTCCATTAGCACCACCGCGTTTATCAGATCCGCGGAAAGTAGAAGCTGAGGCCCATGCAGTACTTACTAAATCAGATACAGATAATCCGGAAGCAAGAATCTGCGCTTTTAAAGATTTGATATCTGCCTCATCAATCAACTTGTGTGTAACGGCAGGTACAGGATCTTGCCAGATTAATATTTCTGAAGGCACTTCAGGGCCCAGGTAGCGCGCGCGCGGACCCATATCTCTGTGTGTAAGCTTAAACCACGCGCGCGCAAAAGCATCCGCAAACTCTTCAGGATGCTCGTAAAAACGGCGTGAAATTTTTTCATACGCAGGATCAATACGCAAGGCCAGATCTGTTGTCAGCATCATCGGCGCATGCTTTACCGAAGCATCATGCGCATCAGGTACTGTTCCGGCACCTGCTCCTCCCTTGGGCGTCCACTGCTGTGCACCGGCCGGGCTTTTTGTTAATTCCCACTCATACCCAAACAGATTCTCGAAATAATTATTGCTCCATTTTGTGGGAGTCGTAGTCCATGCTCCCTCTAATCCACTGGTGATGGTATTCACACCATTCCCGCTTCCCAATGTATTCTTCCAACCTGTCCCCTGTTCTTCAATGCTTGCGGCCGCCGGCTCGCGTCCTACATACTTCCCGGGATCTCCTGCTCCATGAGACTTCCCGAAGGTGTGTCCACCGGCAATTAATGCAACAGTCTCTTCATCATTCATCGCCATCCGTCCGAATGTCTCACGAATATCTCTGGCCGCTGCAATGGGATCAGGATTGCCATTCGGTCCTTCCGGATTTACATAGATCAATCCCATCTGCACGGCGCCTAATGGATTTTCAAGTTCACGATCACCCGTATATCTTTTATCTCCCAGCCATTCCGTTTCTGATCCCCAATAAATATCTTCCTCAGGTTCCCATACATCTTCTCTTCCACCTGCAAAACCAAATGTTGAAAAGCCCATCGACTCCAACGCACAATTACCGGTTAAGATCATCAGATCCGCCCAGGATAATTTGTTACCATATTTCTTTTTCACCGGCCATAGTAATAATCGAGCTTTATCCAGATTGGTATTATCAGGCCAGCTGTTCAATGGAGCAAAGCGCAAAGTGCCCGATCCGGCACCGCCTCTTCCATCAGCAATACGATAGGTGCCGGCACTATGCCAGGCCATACGGATGAAAAACGGACCATAATGACCGTAATCGGCAGGCCACCACTCTTTAGAATCGGTCATCACTTTCATGATATCTTTCTTCACTTCAGCTAAATCAAGTGACTGAAAAGCTTTCGCATAATTAAATCCCTGATCCATCGGATTAGATAAAGAAGAATGCTGACGAAGAATGTTCAACTTTAACTGATTAGGCCACCAGTCGCGGTTACTTGTTCCGCTACCAGCTACTTTCTTAACGGCGCCACCTGAAAAGGGACATTTGCTTTGTTCGTTTTTTTCCATATACCTCAGTTTTAGAATGATTTTTTTAGGGCCGTAAAAGTACATTAATATGAGGATATGAAACGAATGACTGTTGTCATTAACCGATGGCCTGCCCCTCAAAAGATTCAACAGAATCAAGGGGGGATGGAAGTGATGAAGCAGGATCCTCAAAAAGATCTCGAATAGACTTCTTTATAATTGATTCAGCCTGTGCTACCCAGGATCTCATTATTTCTGTTTGATCAGGATGTTGAGGGAGATATTCTTTTAATAAAGCGAGATTAAAATAATCAGCATAAATGCCCGCCCCACAGGATGCAGCATCCCGTGCATTACACCATTGCTCAAAATGATTTTCAACCGGTACCATCATTACCGGCTTACCCATATACATGGCTTCACAAACGGATTCAAAACCTGCCGTAGTAGCTAAACCCGCTGCATTGGCCATGTAGTACAAAAACTTCCGATCGTCCAGCGAATGAAAATGTAAACTTTCAGAATAATCCCATTTCCCTTTTACAGCAGAACTATCGGTAAAACAATGAATTTCGGTTTCGGGATGTTGCTTATGCCAGTCGATGATATTTTTCATATAGCCAGCATTCACGAGATAAACGAGAATATATTTCCCTTTATAAATTTCTTGCTGTGCAATTTCTTTTCTCAGTAATGGAGCACATACTTTAATCCGATCATACTGCATGCGTTGCATAGGATAAAAAGATAATGCCAGTAATGATTTTGATCGGAAAGCTGTAAGCCTAGTATAAAATTTTATCAACCACTGATCTCGCTTATTACTTTCTCTGGGAAAAGAAAAATCAGGATGCAGATATAAATACTGATGTGCCACCGAAATTACCTTAACGGGTAAAGTATAAAAAGCCGATGCAATGCCAACCAATGGTTCATAAAAATTAACGATAATATCCGGACGATGATTGTGGATGACATCGCGTATAAAACAAAGACTATGATAATATTTTCTGAGATTTCTTAAGGCATAAAGCACACTTCGTGTAACAGATATAGCACGATTGTGTTTGTCCTTGATAAAATGCGGACTACTAATAGTTATAACCGGCACCTTGATGCGCGTTTTTACAAACACAGGGACTTCTTTACACTTATTGGAACCTATAATAACAGCACTCACAATATGCCCTTGTGCAACCAGCATTTCATAAGTAGCAATCGCTTGCGTAAGATGACCTCTTCCTTCTCCCTGAACTACAAAAACAAATTTTTTTACAGTCATATAAATGGAATTACGCTGAATAGGAAAGTGTTGATTCCTGATATATTACATCTGTTGAAGAAGAAGTATTTTCATGGGTTAAAATGACAGATTGTTGTTGTCTTAACCAATCGGCATAATAAAACACTTCCCATCTGCCTTCATGTGTTTCTGCGAGTACACTCATCGTTTCTACCCAGTCGCCACTATTGAGATAATGAATATCTCCAATCATTTTATCCGCAGCCTGATGTATATGTCCACAAATCACGCCATCGCAATGATTAGCTTTCGCCACTTCACATAACTGCTCCTCATAATCAGAAATAAAGGAAACGGCTGATTTCACTTTGGCTTTTACTACCTGTGACAGAGAATAATAAGGCAATCCCTTCTTTAAACGATACTGATTATAATGGCGGTTTATCCAAAGCAAAAAAGTATATCCGATATCGCCCAGCTTTGCCAGCCATTTTAAATTTGTAGTGATGCTGTCGAAAATATCACCATGCACCACATAATATTTTTTTTCATTACTGTTGAGAATATGAAACCGCTTGATCACAAATTGCCCAAATGCAAACGGCAAGATCTCATCTAAAAAATCATCATGATTACCACGAAGATAGATGATACGTGTATGATACTTATGCATGTACTTCATGAGTATCCGAAAGAATTGCGTATGCTTTTTCTTCCATTCGCCCGACTTGCGCAACTGCCATCCGTCGATAATATCTCCGTTAAGAATAAGCGTATCGCAGCGATGTTCAGATAAAAAGTTCGTCAATTCCTTGACGCGGGAATTCGTAATCCCTAAATGCAAATCAGATAATACGAGTGTCTTGTAATACTTTTTCACTTGCTGGGTTTTTCAAAACTCCAAAGTGATTGTTAAGCGAATGTTTCTTTAGTGTGAAAATATTTTAAACAATAGGAGGGTATACATTCATAGCCAGGAGTTTAAACCCCTGGCTATGAAACGAAAATAATATCGCCTCCAACAGACAACCTACAACATCTTCAATACCCCATCAGCTGTTCGATAGTTTCTTCCAAACGAGATTTAGCTAAAAAATTTTGTTCCAGCGTAGTATGGAAAGGGATAGGTGTATCCAGTGATGCACAACGTAATACCGGCGCATCCAGATATTCAAAACAATGTTCGGCAATCCAGGCAGCAATCTCGCCGCCAATACCTCCAATCAAAGTGTCTTCATGTAAAATCAATACCCTTCCTGTACGCATTACAGAAGAACGAATTGCTTCGTAATCAAGCGGAGCAAGTGTACGAAGATCCAGTATATCGATAGAAATTTCAGGATGCGCTGCAGCATAATCTTCTGCCCAATGTACACCGCTGCCATAAGTGATGATGGAAATCTCTTCTCCAATTCGGACTTGCCTTGCCTTACCGATTTCAATCATGTATGCCTCATCTGGAACCTGCCCCACTACACTTCTGTACAGCGCTTTATGCTCAAAGAACATCACGGGATTCGGATCATAAATAGAAGCTAGTAACAATCCCTTTGCATCCATCGGATTGGAAGGATATACGACTTTCAAACCCGGCACTTTTGTAAACCAAGCCTCATTACTCTGACTATGAAAAGGTCCTGCACCCACACCACCACCGGTTGGCATTCTTACCACCACATCTGCATTTTGTCCCCAGCGGTAATGAATCTTCGCTAAATTATTGACGATCTGATTAAATCCTACACTTACAAAATCGGCAAACTGCATCTCCACCATCGACTTCATCCCTTCAAGACTCAATCCAAGTGCTGCACCAATAATTGCGCTTTCACAAATAGGTGTATTTCTCACACGGGCTTTTCCAAATTCCTGCACAAACCCTTCTGTAATTTTAAATGCACCACCATATTCTGCAATATCCTGTCCCATCAACACCAGATTCTCATATTTATGCATAGCCGTATGCAATCCTTCCTTGATGGCATCGATCATTCTTTTTTCAGAACTCACACCTGCATAAGAATAATGTAAGGAAGCATTGTCAATAACAGGAGTTCCTGAAGCATAAACAGAAACCGGCTGATACACCGCATTAACTTCATCTTTTGTAACAGGAATCACCGGCGCTGCATCAAACCCGATTTTCAATTCAGATTCGATAAGTGTTTTATTTTCATTTCTGATTTCTTCTACCTGTGAAGCAGTTAATACCCCCATCTGAATCAGATAGTTTTCATAATTCATTACAGGATCTTTCTTCCCCCATTCCTCAAATAAATGAGGGGGCACATATTTAGTACCGCTCGCCTCTTCATGTCCGCGCATACGAAAGGTCATGCATTCAATAAGATAGGGCTTCTGATTTTCTATGCAATAATTACGAACCCCCTCAATTGTATCCAGCACCGTGAGAATATTATTTCCATCGATACGAACGCCTTCCATACCATAACCTTTGGCGCGATCCACCAAAGATTCGCAACGATATTGCTCATTGACAGGTGTACTTAATCCATACCCGTTATTTTCTATGATAAAGATGACCGGCAGATCCCAGACAGCTGCTACATTCAACGCCTCATGAAAATCACCTTCACTCGTCCCCCCTTCCCCTGTAAAAGCAAGCGCTGCTTTTTTATGATCATTTAATTGGTACGACAAAGCGGCTCCATCAGCCAGTGCAAGTTGCGGACCTAAATGAGAGATCATGCCGCAAACAAAATGTTCTTTGCTTCCAAAATGAAAACTTCTTTCTCTTCCCTTACTGTATCCTTCCTGATTGCCCTGCCATTGCATAAATAATTTATGTAAAGGCATTTGTCGCGTAGTAAATACACCCAGATTACGATGCAACGGAAAGATCCATTCATCAGGCTGCATGGCAAGGGTTGCGCCCACCGCAATGGCTTCCTGCCCAATACCACTGAACCATTTGCTGATTTTTCCCTGACGTAACAATACCAACATTTTTTCTTCGATCATTCTGGGATAGAGAATAGATCGGTAAATATGAACAAGCTGATCGTTGGTATATTTTTTTCTGTCGAAATACATAGAAAGAGGTTCAGGATTCAGACTGCGTTTTATTTGACTTTACCATTTTATGAACAAATGCATTTGTGATGGAGAGACAAATACTAAATAACAAAGCATACATAAATCCATCCACCTGAAAGCCTCCCACAAAATGAGCATCTATTAAAATGATAAAAGCGTTGATGACAAATAAAAATAATCCCAGTGTAAAAACAGTGGCAGGTAAAGTAAGGATAATCAATACCGGCTTTACCACATAATCAAGTAATGATAAAACGAAAGCAACCAGTAAGGCTGTAAAAAAAGAGTGCACATGTATACCGGGCAAGATAGATGCCAGGATAAATACATTCACTGCCGTTACGAGTATTTTGAGAAAGAAATTCATGTACGCAAGCAATTCCGGCGGAAAGCTATTACTTATTTTTGATATTATATCAATCCTATACCACTACGAGCTCATAAAAATCTTCCGGACGAAAATATTTATTAGCAAGCGCTTTCAGTTCTGCCGGTGTTGTGGTTTTAATTGCTTCTACTGAACGGTAAAAATGGTTCTCATCCAGTCCGTGCAGCATAATATTTTTCCATCTGGCAATAATATGGAATGGACCATCAAGATCACCCAGTAAAGAGCCCATCATATAGTTTTTTACCAGTTGTAATTCTTCCTCATCTGGTTCTTCATCACAAAGCAATTGCATTTCATGATACACTTCTTTGATGGTCGCCTCGCAAACATCTCTGCCCGCTTCGGTTGAGATCATCCAAGCAGAGCCCTGCAGATGATTTTGAAGATAGCTGTAGATACCATAGGTATATCCTTTATCCTCTCTGATATTGCTCATCAAACGCGAACCAAAAAAACCGCCAAATAAAGAATTTAAAACTTGCACTTTAGGAAAGTCAGGATCTTTTCGTCCGGGAAAAGATCTTGCCATACGAATAGCACCTTGCACACCATCCACATCATTAGTGATCCTACATTTCTTTTCTGCGGCAGGTTGAAAAGCAATCGGGTTGCGACTCGTGATGCGCGGTTGTAAGGGAAGGTCGCCGAAATATTGATTCATTTGCTGTTCGAAATTATCTGGCAACTTTCCTGCAGCAAAAATGATACAATGTCCTTTACGATAATAGCGATCATAAAATGCAAGCAACTGATCTCTTTCAATATGATCATAATCTTCTAATCGACTATAGATGCCGTAAGGATGTTGTTCTCCATACACATAGGCATCAATCAATTGGCTCGCCACAAAATCGCATTTCTTTAAGTTGACCTGTAGTTTTTGTATGGAATTTTTACGATAGATCGCAAGTTCTTCTTCTGGGAAAGTTGCATCTGTTATCATCTCTCTTACTACCGGCAACAAATGATCGAGTTGCTTAGTAGGTGTATGTAAGCTGATGGTGGCCGTTTCATTATAACAGGTTCGGTTCAAAAAAGAACCGTAATACTCAAAATGCTCATTGATATCAAACGCCGTTTTATGTGTGGTTCCATTCTTTAGAAGGAAGTTTGTCGTAGCAGCGATCTTTTTGTGTTGATCGTACCAGTTGCCGGCATCAAAAACCCATTCTAAACTCATCACTTCCTGGGCGCCTGCCTGTACAGCAATCACTTCTATTCCGTTGTTCAGCACATATCTTTCATAAGGCTTGAGGTGGAGTTCAAAATCCGTAGCATCAATAATTTCGGGCGCTTGTTGTCGATTCATGATTCTGTTGAAATAAAATAAATAATAGTGCCGTTTAATTCACGGCATGATAGTAAAGGGTGTTGGATCGTTGAGACTGAAAGATCTTCTCTGCTTCCGTTCTTAATTCTTCAGCGGTTACAGACTGATATTTTTCCAACTCTTCATTCATAAGATTGGCATTACCTAGGAGTTCGTAATAGGCCAGGCTGGCTGCTCTGCTCATGACACTCATATCTTCGAAAAGAATCGTGCTTTCCGTTTTATGTTTCACTTTCGTCAATTCTTTTTCATCCACTTTATTTGCAATCATTTTCTCTATCTCTTCATTCACAGCTAAATCTGCCTGTTCAAATGAGATCCCTTTAATGAGTTTTCCTTCTACCGTTAATAATCCCGAATCAGTACTCCCAAAATGATAGCAATCCAGATTACTAAAGAGTTGTTTTTCTTTTACCAGCTTTTGATATAGACGAGAGGAAGCTCCTCCGCCCAAAATATCAGTAATAAGATCAGTAACATAATATCCTCTTTCCAGCCGGGATGGCATATGCCATGTTTTATAAAACGCATCCAGAGGTACATTCTCACGGATCTCTTTTTGTCGGGCTTCCTGCTGTGCAGGCTCCATAGGAATATTTCGAATATATTTTTCACCTGACGGAATGGGACCAAACCATTTCTCTACGAGCGGAAGCACCTCTGCAGTCTTAACATTACCCGCCACTACGAGAATAGCATTAGCAGGCGTGTAATGTTTGAAGAAGAATTTTTTTACATCCTCCAGTGTGGCATCTTCCACATGTTTCAACTCTTTCCCAATCGTCATCCAGCGGTAAGGATGCACTTTATAAGCCAGTTCTCTCATGGTATGCCATGCATTGCCATAAGGTTTATTGATATAATGCTCTTTGAATTCTTCGCATACGACTTTGCGTTGTACTTCCAGGCTTTTTTCACTGAAGGCCAGGCTTAACATGCGATCGCTCTCCAGCCACAAACCAGTTTCCAGATTTTGAGCGGGGAGTTGTAAATAATAGTTTGTCAGATCATTGGTAGTATAGGCATTATTCTCTCCTCCTGCCAGTTGAAGTGGCTCATCGTAGCTTTCAATGTTGAGGGATCCCCCAAACATTAAATGTTCAAACAGGTGGGCAAAGCCGGTTTTATCCTCGTGTTCATCGCGGGCACCTACATCATACAAAACATTCACCACTGCCATGGGAGTGGAGTTATCTTCGTGTATCAACACGGTTAAACCATTGGCCAGTTGAAATCTTTCAAAATGAATCATGTAAATGTTTTATCGTTTTGGGGGAGTACAAAGTTCGGAAAATATATATGGGGAAGAGAAAGAGATTTTGTTAAAGATGATAAATAAAAAATCCCGGCATGATTGATGCCGGGATGTATTATAAGAATGTGCCTGATTATTTTTTTGCACCGCGCTCGTCGCTGATGGTCAGTTTATGACGACCTTTTTTACGACGGCTGGCTAACACTTTTCTTCCGTTAGCATCCTGCATGCGCTTACGAAAACCATGGGTAGTTTTTCTTCTGCGTTTGGAGGGCTGATATGTGCGTTTTTGTGCCATGATTAATATTTTTTTCGTTCAACAAAACCGGGGAGAAACCGGCTGATTCATTTCATTCAAAGAGAACACCACTTCCCTTTGCTTGTGAAAGGACGGCAAAGTTAGGGGAATCTGACTAAAACACGAAGCATTCGGTTAGGATGTTGTAATATCTGCGTAAAGGGCCTTTACGGTTTCACCATAAAACTGCGGGGCATGTGCGTTAAAATCGGCCACATCATCAGTTGTAAAAAAAGATAATCGTGAGGTTTTATGAAGCAGGGTATTCATTTGGGGATGGCGATTGAGATAATCTTTCAGACTATCCGCGACGATATCTCCCTGGGCAACAACTTTGATATGATTGGGGAGTGCGGCTTTGATCTCATTTTGAATAATTGGATAATGCGTACATCCCAGCAATACGGTATCGATTTTATCATCCTGTTGCAAAAGCTTATGAACACAGTCTTCGATAAAGAAAGTCGCCCCGGGAGTATGATGAACATTGTTTTCAATGAGCGGCACCCAAAGCGGGCAGGACTGCTGAGTTAAATGAACAGCCGGAAAAAATTTTTCAATTTCCAGTTGATAGGAGTTCGAGGCTACCGTTCCGGGTGTGGCAAGAATTCCGATATGCCCGCTTTGGCTATAGTTCCCAATAATTTCTGCTGTTGGGCGAATAACACCCAACACTCTTTTTTCTGCGCCGTAATGGGACAAATCCTGCTGCTGGATTGTTCGTAATGCTTTGGCGGAAGCCGTGTTACAGGCAAGGATCACTAAAGGACAACCTTGTTCAAAAAACCACTCTACACAAGCCTTCGTGTATTTATAAACCGTTTCATAGCTACGGGTACCGTATGGCGCGCGCGCATTGTCGCCCAGGTATATGAAATCGTATGCCGGTAGCGCGCGCACCAGCGACTTCAATACTGTAAGCCCCCCATAACCGGAATCAAAAACGCCAATAGGTCCCGTTTGCATGGTTACAATATTAAATAAAAATTATGGAAGCGCTATTCTCAACCCCGAAGGGGTTGGATATAAATAAAAAGATCCCGCAGCAAAGTTGCGGGATCTACAAATCGATCAATCTTTATTTTTTAGGAGCAGCAGCAGGCGTAGCTTCACCAATCTTTAAATGCTTTTTCACTAATGGTAATATGTCATCCGATGCAGGCGACACCAATAATGCTTCGGCACTGAATACATAATCGTACCCATTCGCCTTGGCTACAGTTTGTATCGCTTCTTTGGCTATACGCTGTACAGGCTCAAATATCTCCTGTTCCTTCTGCTGCAAATACTGCTGTGCGCCGTTGGAATAACTCTGTAAAACTTCCCCTAAATCCTGAAACTCCTTGAACTTAATGTCTCTTTTAGCACTTGTCCACTTTGCTGAATCGGTACGAATAATGCTATCCTTTTCACGATATTCCTTGATCATTTCTGCATAGGAATTATTTAAAGAATCCTGTAATTTCTGCAGTTTTTCCTGTGCCTTCTTAGTTTCAGGCATAGCTACCAGTAATTCATTCGTACTGATATAACCTGTTTTTTTCTGTGCCTGCGCAAAGCTGCCAATGAACACTAGCGCAGCAATTACCATTGTCATCTGTTTTTTCATTCTTTCGATTTTTGATTATGCTTGTTAATAATATTTCGTCTTACAATTTGATTCCCAGGATCTTCAGCACGTCATCACTTTTATCTAGCTTGGGGTCGGCAAATATAATGGTAATTCCTTCACTTTTATCCAACACAAAATCATACATCTTTTCGCCGGCAAGTTTCTGAACGGCATTATATACTTTTTCCTGTAAAGGTTTTACCAACTCCTGCTTCTTTTTAAAATAATCCCCCTCATAACCAAATCTTTTGCGTTGTAAATCCCTAATCTGCTTTTCCTTATTATAAATTTGATCTTCCCTTTTCTTTAATAATTCTGGTGTAAGCATAACCTTTTCCCCTTCCAGCTCCCGGTACATTTTGTCGAGTTCCGCCTGCATTAAATCAATCTCCTGCTGCCAGGCTTCTGCAAACGATTCTATCTTTGAGTTAGCCGCCTTATAATCGGGAAGTTTATCCAGTATATACTTGGTATCAATAATTGCATATCGCTGTGAAAAAGCAGCTATGATGGTAAAGAGAAAAAGGATAATGAAAGATATTTTTTTCATATTATTCATTTTAGAAACAGCAACCTTCAACTTACAACCTCCAACATATATCATTCCGGCTCAAATCCTAACATAAAGGTAAATCTGCCCGCATCAGTAAGTGATGTTCCCGGTAAATAACGATCCAGCCCGATGCCATAATCAAATCCAAGCAAACCAAACATCGGCAGGAAGAAACGCATACCCACACCAAAACTTCTTCTAAGTCTAAACGGATTATAATCATTTACATTGTACCAACCATTAGCCGCCTCAAAGAATGCCAGACCAAAAATGGTACTGCTGGGGTTGGTACTTAAAGGATAACGTAGCTCAACCGTGTACTTGTTGAATATCGTAAAAAACTGATTAGCCGTTGTTTGATTCGGATTGTTGACCTTAGGATTGCTATTATCGT
>CAZZJD010000011.1:0-15989 GCA_964654305.1 uncultured Chitinophagaceae bacterium | reverse complement strand
GCGTCCTGAAACTTTTAAAAGATTATAATAGACTGTATCTCCTTTAATGAATAATCTATAACAATATCCGGTTATTTTCCCTTTTCTCTCTTTTAGAATTAATTCGAAATTGATTGTATTTTTCGGACTGTCAACTTCCATATTCCCTCTGTAAACTCCGGTTACAACCTGCGCGCCGGTTTGATTGAAGAGCAATGAAAGTGTAACTATAAAAAGAAAAACTCGCATCATATTTTCAACATTTATAATATTGTATCTGATGATTTTATGGGGAATATATCATTCTTTACGTGCTGCATAATGAATGTAATATTATTTGTTTCCACATTTTCGCACGAGATAACTATTCTGTTTTCGCTCAGGTTTTGTCTGGTTTCCATTCCTTTCAGATATTGCTTGTCATAGTACTTTAGCAATATACGGAAACAGTCTTCCAGTCTGTCTTCTACAAAGGCGCTTACGGCTTCTTTCGTTTCAAGTCCGCCGAGTCGTTTTTTAATTCGCATAATGGCGCTAATCATTTTCATCTTATCAAGATCGCCGTATAGCAAGATTGTGTGAATCAGTCTTTGTTCGAAAGGAAGATCCAGGAAGTAGAGTTTAGCGCTGCGCATCTGGTCCCAAAATACTTTGGGAATATTGATATCTCCAAGTCGCTGACTTTCATCTTCTATCCAAATGCATTCTGATTTGAAGACTGCTTGTTGATTTGCGAGATAAAGTGAAAGTGCGAATTTATTTTCAAATTGTTCCTGCGAAGGCTGTTTGGGTAGACCGATATTACCAAAGGCAGAACCTCTGTGGCCGGCTAAGTTTTCTAGATCAAGGGCCGGAATATTTTGTTTGATGAATTCTTGAATAATTTCTGTTTTTCCACTTCCGGTGTAGCCGCCTAATACTTTGATCGGGTAATTTTTTTCAAACTGGGAAAGGGCCCATTTTCTATATGACTTATAGCCACCGATAAGGGTATAGACTTTGAATCCGTAGAGATCGAGCAGCCAGGCCACGCCCGCGCTACGCATTCCTCCTCGCCAACAGTGCACGATCAGCGCGGGCGTTTCAGTATCATCAACAATCCTATTTTTCTTTTTGAAATATATCTCCACCTCTTCCACCATCGCTTTCATCTTCACGCCAAAAAAATCCAGACCCGCCTTTATCGCGTCCTGACGACTTTTTTGCTTATACAATGTGCCTACTACCTTTCTTTCTTCATCCGAAAACAAAGGCAAACTAATAGCATCTGGGATGTGGGCATGACTATATTCTGCCGGACTTCTTACATCAAAAACAGGGATGTTCTTGGATAGTGTAAGAAACGATTCAATATCAATTTTTTCAATAGCCATAAAGGCTTATCCATTCATGCTGATGAGGAACTCGCGATTGTCTTTGGTTCCCTTGATATGTTGTAGCATCATATTCATGGCTTCCTCTGTATTCATATCTGCAATATGCTTGCGTAATACCCACATTCTTTGTGCCGTATCTTTATCCAGCAACAGATCATCGCGACGTGTGCTCGAAGCCACAATATCAATCGCAGGGAAGATGCGTCTGTTGGCCAGCTTACGATCCAACGCCAGCTCCATATTACCGGTACCTTTAAACTCTTCAAAGATCACCTCATCCATTTTACTTCCGGTATCAACGAGTGCCGTAGCCAGAATAGTAAGTGAGCCACCATTCTCAATTTTTCTCGCTGCACCAAAAAACTGTTTGGGCTTTTGCATCGCATTGGCTTCCACACCACCACTCAACACTTTACCACTCGCCGGCGCAACGGTATTATGCGCACGTGCCAGACGCGTGATAGAATCCAATAAGATCACAACATCATGTCCGCATTCTACTAAACGTTTTGCTTTTTGTAAAACAATAGTGGAAACCTTCACGTGTTTTTCTGCAGGCTCATCGAAAGTAGAAGCAACTACTTCTGCTTTTACGCTGCGCTCCATATCCGTCACCTCTTCAGGGCGCTCATCCACCAATAAAACAATCAGATATACTTCCGGATGATTTTCCGCAATGGCATTGGCCACCTCTTTGAGCAACACTGTTTTACCGACTTTCGGTTGTGCCACAATCAATCCACGCTGTCCTTTACCAATGGGGGTAAAGAGGTCCATAATACGCGTGCTGTAATTGTTTGATGAAGTGCAAAGATTGAGCTTTTCATAAGGAAATAAAGGAGTCAGATAATCGAACGGTACTCTGTCCCGCACCTCTTCCGGCTTCTTACCGTTGATGGTATCTACTTTTAAGAGGGCAAAATATTTTTCGCCTTCTTTCGGAGGACGAACATATCCGTCAACGGTATCACCAGTTTTCAAACCAAAGAGTTTGATTTGAGATGGAGATACATATACATCGTCCGGACTGGATAAATAATTATAATCACTAGATCTTAAAAAGCCATATCCATCAGGCATCATTTCCAACACGCCTTCTCCTTGAATCACACCATCAAACTCTACATTGAAAACCTGCTCTTTTCTTGGATACTGTGGTCTACCTGCGGGCGCAGTTGTTTCGGTGGCTTCAGGGGCAGCATTAGAATCATGATCTTCTATAATGGGATCGGCCACATAATCGTCGATACCGGGGATATTAATGGAGGCCAATAGATCCAGGTTCGGCATTTCAGAAGAAGGCACATTAGATACATTTCCTTCAGGAGCATCTTCTTTTTTCTTTCTTCCTTTTGCGGGAGGAGGCGTTGTTTTATCGCCGCTTTCAACGATTGCTTCTTCGGAACTTACGCCAGTAGAAGTTTTGATAATTCTTTTTCTGCGGGGTTTTTCTTCTCCCCCTTTGTTTTCACTTGCCATAACTGCTTGTTTGTCTAAGATTTTATAAATCAGTTCCTGCTTCTCCATTTTTTTGGCGCCGGAAATTTTGAGTTCTTCTGCAATATCGAGCAACTCCGGAACGAGCATATCGTTCAATTGTAAAATGTCGTAGGTCATTATTTTAATTCATTAAGGCAGATTATAATGCTGCTAATCGCTGGTCTGACTTTGTGTTGAAAAATGTTTGGGAGGTGGAAACGCTTTATTTTGATTAACTGACGAAGAACGGAATCTTATATATCAGATGGTTTCCGAGGCAATATTACGGGATATGTGTTGAAATGCCAAAAAAAGTTGGAAAGTTCGTAAAGTTTATAAAGTTCATAAAGAGAAATAAAAGGATGTTATTTGAGTTACAAATATTAGCAAGTACTACATAATCTTTATACTTTATAAACTTTACAAACTTTAAAAACTCAACTTCAACTACGACAACAATGACAACTTCAGTTTATATCTTTGTTTTTTAAAATTGTATTATGTTCAATAATCGAATCAAAATAAAAGACCTGCTTGCAAATGCAAAAGAAGGTGCTGAAGTAACTGTGATGGGTTGGGTGCGTACATTCAGAAATAATCAGTTTATCGCGTTAAATGACGGGAGTACGGGAAGTAATTTACAGGTAGTATTAGAACTTGGGGCTTTTGAGGAAAGTATATTAAAACGAATCACTACCTCTGCTTCTTTAAAAGTAAATGGCGTTGTGGTTCCTTCGTTGGGTAAGGGACAAACCATTGAACTAAAAGCGACCTCTTTAGAAATACTAGGAGATTCTGATCCGGAAAAATATCCACTGCAACCCAAAAAACATAGTCTGGAATTTTTAAGAGAGATTGCACATCTGCGTTTTCGTACGAACACTTTCGGGTCGGTATTCCGGGTGCGACATGCTCTCGCTTTTGCGATCCATCAGTTTTTTAATGAAAGAGGGTTTGTGTATTTACATACACCGATCGTTACAGCGAGTGATGCGGAAGGAGCAGGCGAAATGTTTCGTGTAACTACTTTATCACCGGATAACCCTCCCAAAAATGAAGACGGGACTGTTAACTTCAAAGAAGATTTTTTTGGAAGAGCTGCAAATCTAACGGTAAGTGGACAGCTAGAAGGGGAGTTGGGAGCAACAGCCTTTGGTGAGATCTATACATTCGGTCCTACATTCAGAGCCGAGAATAGTAATACGGCGCGACATCTCGCAGAATTCTGGATGATTGAGCCTGAGATGGCCTTCTGTGATTTAGAAGATAATATGAATCTTGCAGAGTCTTTTATTCAGTATATCATTCGTTATGCGATGCAGCATAATATGAGTGATTTGGAATTTCTCGCACAGCGCCTGGCCGAAGAAGAGAAGCAGTTGCCGCAGGATAAAAGAAGTGAGATGGGATTATTAGAGAAATTGTCTTTTGTAGCAGAGAACAAGTTTGAAAGAATCACCTATACAGAGGCGATCGATATATTATTACAGAGTCCAGCTTATAAAAAGAAGAAGTTTCAGTATGAAGTGAAATGGGGTATTGATATGCAGAGTGAGCATGAAAGATATCTGGTGGAGAAACATTTTAAGAAGCCGGTAATTGTTACGAATTATCCCAAGGATATAAAAGCATTTTACATGCGGCAGAATGATGATGGTAAAACGGTAGCAGCTATGGACATTCTGGCTCCGGGCATTGGAGAAATTGTAGGCGGCTCGCAGAGGGAAGAAAGAATGGATAAGTTGATGACACGGATGCAGGAGATGCATATACCGGCAGAGGAATTATGGTGGTATCTGGACACAAGAAGATTCGGCACGGTCCCCCATGCCGGGTTCGGCTTAGGCTTCGAGCGGATCGTGCAGTTCGTTACCGGCATGGGGAATATCCGCGATGTGATCGCCTTCCCCAGAACACCGAAGAACTGTGAATTCTAAGGAAAAATTATCGGGTTTTGATTGCCTTACCCCCTCAGAATGTTTATTCGTTGATGTGTTGATTCGTTTTTTTATTGAGGGTTGAGTTGTTGATCTAAATAAATCCTCCCCCTAAGTCCCCCTCCAGGAGGGGTATAACAAAAAAAACTTCCAACCCACAACCTACAACCATCAACCTCCAACAGCGCTCACTTCCCTCCATATTTCTTTTTGTACCGCTCATAGAGTTGCGTATGCTTACTCTCCAGCGTTATACTTCTCCCCTGAATAAAAGCATGCGTAAGTTGATTGGTGCGCATATCCAGAATGTCTCCCTTAGAGATCAGCAGATTTGCGTCTTTACCCACTTCAATGGAACCGGTCATTTTATCGATACTTAAAATTTTTGCAGCATTCAAAGTGATCGCGCTTAAAGCCGCTTCTTTACCTAATCCATACGCAGCTGCTGTCCCTGCGTTGAAAGGAAGATTTCTTCCCCTTGTCTGCCCGTCTTCATCGTTGATAGCGACCAACACACCGGCTTTATGCAGGATCGCTGCATTTTTGTAAGGTTGATCTACATCTTCGTCTTCTGTATTGGGAAGACTATGCGGTTGTGATAGAATGACCGGAATATTTTTCTTTGCCAATATATCGGCTATACGCCAACTTTCACTGGCCCCCATCAGTACTATATCAAAACTAAATTCATCAGCAAACTCGAGTGCTACCAGTATTTCATTGACCAACTCACAATGAATAAACAACTTCTGCTTTTTTTCAAACAAACTTCTGGTTGCTTCCAGTTTCAGATTTTTTTCCGGCGTGGCAGGTTGTTGAAAATAGGCTTTCGCTTCTCTGAAAAACTGCTTAAGCTCTTCTATCTTCAGCATGTTTTGTTTTATAATTTCAGTTGGTGTTTTACTGTCTGTTCCGGTAAACATTGCATAGGGATTCGGTTTCACCACCAGTGCCGGCATGGATAAATGCATGCCCACATCCTGTTTATAGGAAGCATCTTCCCAATTCCATGCATCCAATTGCACAACAGATGAAGATCCGCTGATGAGCCCGCCTTGCGGAACGATATTTGCCAGCAAAATACCATTATAACGAAGTGTGTTGATCACCTTTGAGTCGGTATTATAGGCAACAATAGATCGTATAGAGGAATTGATGGTGCCAATCTCGGTGTGATCGATGGTGGCGCGAACGCTGTTTACTTCCACTAGCCCGAGTTGACTGTTACAAAGGATCAAACCCGGATAAATATGTTTATCCTTTGCATCTATCACCCGCTCTCCTTTTTCAATCGTCGGTGATGTGGTAATGATGGACTCAATTTTATCGTTCGTGACTTTGATAGATCCACGCTCTATGGTGGTGCCATTGCCCACATGGATCGTGGCATTGGTGATCCAAAAACTTCCTTTATGTGCAGTCGCAGGATAAACAGTTTCTTGTGCATAAACGGCTTGACAAGACAGTACAAATAGTAAAATCAAAATGCGCATATATAAATTTTTAATTATGATCTTAGTTTTCTCCGTCAATTACAAATAAACCATGCTTGTGCTGATGATCGCTGCAATGGTAAATGGTTTTCATGCTCGGCGCAAAAGGTATTGTCTTTTTGCCCTCCTTTTTTTCATCCAGCATTTTTTGAATCAACTTTGCTCTTTCTTTGGCAATGGCCACTCTTTGTTCGCTATCTTTTTTCCGATCAAAGAAGATCGCTCCATCAATGATGTTCACCATACACTGCGCGTAAATACTCAGTGGGTGATCATTCCATAAAACAAGGTCCGCATCTTTCCCAACACGGATACTTCCCACGCGATCCTCGATATGCAACATCTTTGCGGGATTGAGGGTTACCATTTTAAAAGCGTCTTCTTCCGACATGCCTCCGTACTTTACGGACTTGGCTGCTTCATGATTCAGCCTTCTGGCCATTTCTGCATCATCAGAATTGATTGCTACATTAATTCCTTGTTCATGCATGATGGCTGCATTAAAGGGAATGGCATCCACTACTTCCATCTTATAATTCCACCAGTCAGAGAAACTGGACGCATTGGCGCCATGCGCTTTCATTTTATCAGCCACTTTATATCCCTCCAGAATATGCGTAAAGGTGTTTAGCACAAAGCCATATTTTTCGGCTACCCGCATCATGTCGGTTATTTCGCTTTGTACATAACTATGACAGGTAATGAATCTTTTTTTCTCCATGATCTCAACGAGTGTTTCCAACTCCAGATCTTTTCTCGGAGCGATAGCATTTTTCTTTTTCTGTTTTTCTTTTTCATAAGCGGCCCATGATGCTTTATAGGCTGTTGCGCGGTTGAATGCATCGATCAATACCTGACTTACACCCATACGCGTATCCGGAAAACGATTATTCTGACTGCTGCTCGTTCTTTTTACATTTTCGCCTAAAGCAAACTTGATAAAACCCGGCCAGCCCTTGAACTTGATCTCTTCATCATTATACCCCCATTTGAGTTTGATCAATTGGGTTTGTCCACCGATGGTGTTGGCAGAGCCATGCAGAATATGAGAAGTGGTAACGCCTCCGCTAAGCTGACGATAGATATTTATGTCTTCAGGATCCAGATTATCGCCGATACGAACTTCGGAGGTTACACTTTGTCCGCCTTCGTTGATAGAGGAGGTGGCAATATGTGAGTGCTCATCAATGATTCCCGGTGTGAGATGCATTCCTTTTCCGTTAATGACCTTTGCTCCAGCAGCTGAAAGATTTTTTCCTACTGCGGCGATCTTTCCGTTTTGTACCAACACATCAGATTCAGAAAGGATGCCTTCTTTTTCGTTCGTCCAAACAGTGGCTCCCTGAATCAGAATTGTTTCTGCCGTCGGTAATGTTTGCATGCCATAAGCCCCTAAAGGATAAAATATAGCAGGTGTTTCAGGAACGACTTTCGCGGGGCTGCCGGTTGTACCTGCACTTGCATTTGCGGTTCTTTTTGCTTGGAAAGTATATCTTTTCCCAACAGCATCTTCACCTGTACCCGACCATTCATCATTCTGTAGAATTCCGCTGAGGCGCAACTGATCATTATCTTTTTTATTAAGTGTTATGTTGAGTTGTATCAGTTTTCCGTCGATAGAAAATTTAGAAGCCAGTGTATCTGGTCCTGAAAGCACAACAGTTATGTTACCTGATTTTACTTCCACCAGCCAGGTCTTTTTTTCATCGGCAGATTGTACGGTCAATTCATAAGACCCTTCCGCATTATACCATTGTAATTCCTGCACACTATATTTTTCACCTTGGATCCAGTGTTGCAGAATGACGGCTTTATCTTTAAAGAGGGTGTCGTTGGTGATGATGAAGTTAGCTATCTTTCCGACCTCAAGAGAGCCGCAAGAATTATATATGCCGCTGAGTCTGGCGGGTGTTTCGGTCAATGATCTAAGGGCGGCCGCTTCACTTAATCCATACTGAATGGCTTTTCTCAGGGCGGGCCAGAATTCTTTGGGGTCTTTCAGGTCGGCTACAGTAAGACAAAAAGGAATTTTATTTTTTTCAAAAATGGCCGGTGCAAATGGGGCCTTCTCCCAATGGCGCATATCCTCCAGAGAGATGTAACTGGCATTGTTGGCATCTTCCACATCCATTGTTGCGGGGAAATTGAGCGGGAGAATAAATGATGCTTTCGTGGCCGACATTTCTTTGATCCGTTGGTATTCGTTTCCGCCTGCTTTTATGATGTATTGTATGCCGAATTCATCACCGATCCGGTCGGCTCTGATCGCATTCCATTTATCATTGGCTTCGAAGATATGAGGAAGGCCCATTTGTTCGTTCCAATATTGCAGTGATAGATTTATGCCTTCTTCTTTAGGATTAGACCGATACCATAAAGCATCCAGATGGGTTTGGCGAAGTAGGGCAATGCAGCCCATCATGGAACTGGGGTAAGATTGAGTGGAGGAGCCTTTGTTAAATGAAAAGTGTGCAGATGCTTTTTCTTTAAGGATCACTTTATTTTCTTTTTGATTGGCAAAAGTTACGATGGTGCCCGTTCCTCTGGCAATACCATCTTTATGATGGGTAAGTCCCGCACCAAAGCCCAGGTCTCTCCATCCCTTCGCAGTTATATCGTTAACCGTAAAGAGATTAGCGGCCTCTGTTTCCGAGCGGATGGCCTGGTTCCATCCATAGGCCCCTTTTGTGTTTGACGTCAGTTGAGCCGGGGCATTATAATTGAATCTCGTGGCCGGTTTTGCTATCGCCGGCATACCATAATCAGTATACAGATCGATGAAAGATGGGTAAATGAATTTCTGACTGCAATTGATTTCAACCGCATCAGGCGGGACCGGAATGTTGTTGCCGACACCTAATATTTTACCATTTTCGATGACAAGTGTGGCGTTGCTCATCATGTTCCCAGCCTGTTGGATAATGGTGGCATGGGTAAAGGCAAATTTGCCATTCCGGTTGTCGCCTACATCGTTGACAGGAAAAGTTTTTTGCGCCTGAAGTCCGGCTGCAGATAAAAGTAGCGAGAGGGTGAGTATAATTCTCATAACTAATGTATAATCAAATGAATATTTAAATTAAGTAACCTCCGTCAATTAACCATCAATAAAGGGCTGAAAGGGGCAACTAAAAAAATCTTCGACAGAATGGGCAAAGATGGCGGCTTTTAAGTCACCCACCCTTATCTTTGCGCCAAATTTGAGGAACAGCATGGCGTTTAGAAGCATAAAATCCTTATTGGCATTGGTTTTCAGCGGATTTTTCCTGCTGTCGGCCTTCTCTGCCCAAGCGAGCGGAGATCCTGCACCTGGTGGGAAATTAAACCCTGCAGATGTAATCATTGAACACATTTCAGACGGACATGAATTTCATTTTTTCACCATTGGGGAGTTTCATGCTACTGTTCCTTTGCCTGTTATTTTATATTCTCCTCAGCGCGGCTGGGATTTGTTCATGTCTTCCAAATTTCATCATGGCCACGATGCCTACAAAGGGTATCGTTTGGAGCATGGAAAAATTCATGCCGTAAAGGAAGATGGCATTACAACCGATGAGACTATTACCGTATACGATCTTTCTTTAACCCGTAATGTGGTTCAGTTATTTATTGCTTTGATTCTGCTCGTTTGGATTATGACTGGCATCGCAGGTAAATATCGTAGAGGGGAAGGAACGAAGAAGGCGCCTAAGGGATTGCAAAATGCGATTGAGCCTGTTATCACTTTTGTAAGAGATGAGGTGGCAAAGCCCAATCTTGGTAAGAAGCATCAGAAATATCTTCCTTATTTACTGACTGTATTCTTTTTCATCCTCATCAATAATTTATTCGGATTGATGCCCGGTTCTGCGAATGTGACCGGAAATATTGCCTTCACGGCTATGATGGGCATTATTTCATTCTTTGTGATTTTATTCAGCACGAACATACATTTCTGGAAGCATATTTTCTGGCCTCCCGTTCCTCATGCGGTTAAGCCGATCCTGGTACCCGTTGAGTTGCTGGGTGTGTTCACCAAGCCATTTGCATTGATCATCCGTCTTTTCGCGAATATGACGGCCGGTCACGTGATCATGCTGAGTTTTATTTGTTTGATTTTCATTTTTGGTGAAATTAGTAAAGCGCTGGGTTATGGAGCTTCTCCATTATTCATTGTTTTGGTTGTTTTCATCTATATGATTGAAATATTGGTTGCTTTTATTCAGGCGTTCATCTTCACAAATCTTACCGCTGTGTTCATCGGTCAGGCATTTGAGGAAGCGCATCATGACGAAGAGCATCATTAATTTTTTTATTGTTCATTTTTAAAAACCAAGTATCATGAGTCTATTGACGATTTTACTGGATGCAAGCCTTTCTCACTTAGGGGGTGCCATTGGTGCCGGCTTAGCTGCTATCGGTGCCGGTATCGGTATCGGTCAGATTGGTAAAGGTGCTGTTGATGCGATCGCGCGTCAACCGGAAGCGTCCAACGACATTCGTGCAAACATGATCCTGACGGCTGCGTTCGTAGAAGGGGTTGCTCTTCTCGCTGCGGTGGCAGGTCTGCTGGCTGTATTCAAATAAGCCCACGAAACCCATTACTGCATCTGATGCAAAGGGCGGAGGATGCAGTAATCTTTAAATGAATGCCCGGCTTTGGTTGGGATAAGAGATAAATAAATTAAGCGTATATGGAATTATTGTTGCCCAAATTAGGTTTGTTCTTCTGGAACCTGGTTGCTTTTCTGGTGGTGCTTTTCATTCTGAAAAAATTTGCCTGGAAACAAATCTTACAATCTTTAGGTGAAAGAGAGCAGGGTATTGCCGAAGCACTGGAATCTGCCGATCGCGTAAAAAAAGAAATGGCACAGCTGAAGAATGAAAACGAGGCGTTGATGGCTAAAGCCGTTGAAGAGCGTACACAGATGTTGAAAGAAGCCCGTGAGATCAGAGATAAAATTGTGAATGAAGCAAAAGACCAAGCGAAAACAGAAGCCAACAAAATATTATTGGATGCTCAGGCGGCCATCAATCAGCAAAAAATGGCTGCGCTTACCGAAGTAAAAAATCAGGTAGGCAATCTGGTTGTTGAAGTAAGCGAAAAGGTGTTGCGTCGTGAACTGGCTTCCAGACAAGATCAGGAAACCTATATTCGTCAATTGGCAAATGATATCAAACTGAATTAATCATGCCTCAACCACGTTTAGCCGGTCGTTATGCAAAGTCTCTGATTGATCTTGCAAAAGAGCAAAATCAGTTAGATACGATATATGCAGATATTGTAAGCCTGCAAAAACTTTGTAAAGAAAGTAAAGACTTTTCGAATCTTTTGCGTAGCCCGGTGATCAAAGCGGATAAAAAACTGGCCATACTGGACAAGGCGATTTTCGGAAGTTTCCAAAAGCTAACGACTGCGTTTATTCGTCTGCTGGTTCAGAAAGGAAGAGAGTCGGTACTGCCGGAAATAGTAATAGCATTTATTGAGCAATACAATCAGATCAACGACATTCATCAGGTTAAGCTGATCACGGCTTCTCCTGTGAGTGATGAAGTGAAATCATTGTTTGCTCAAAAGGTAAAGGAGGCAACGGCTGTTAAGAAAGTAGAGCTTGAGGCTGAGGTGAATGAATCTTTGATCGGAGGCTTTCAGTTGGAGTTTGATGGTAAATTGGTAGATGCCAGTCTATCCCGCGACCTTCGCAATATTCGTCAGCAATTTGAAAAAAATATTTATATATCAACGATCCGGTAAGGTTTTATCAATCGATTCCCTTGCTTCCGGATGCGGGGGAAACAAAAAAAAGAATCATGGCAGTAGACATTAAACCAGATGAAATTTCAGCAATCCTTCGCCAGCAGTTGAGCGATTTCAATGTTGGTGCTGATATGGAAGAAGTAGGAACCGTATTACAGGTGGGTGATGGAATTGCACGCGTGTACGGTTTGAACAATGTTCGTTACGGTGAGCTCGTAGAATTTGAAAATGGTGTACAGGCGGTTGCCTTAAACCTCGAAGAAGATAACGTGGGTGTGGTATTGATGGCAGAAGGCAAAGGTGTGAAAGAAGGTTCTAAAGTTCGTCGCACCGGAAAGATCGCATCCATCCGTGTGGGTGAAGGAATGGTAGGCCGTGTGATTAATGTATTAGGTCACCCTATCGATGGGAAAGGCCCATTAGCTGGAGAATTATATGAAATGCCGTTGGAGCGTAAAGCACCGGGTGTAATCTATCGTGAACCGGTAAAGGAGCCTTTACAAACAGGTATTAAAGCGATTGATGCTATGATCCCCATTGGTCGTGGACAGCGTGAGTTGATTATCGGAGATCGTCAGACTGGTAAGACAGCGATTGCCTTGGATACAATCATCAACCAGAAAGAATTTTACGAGGCAGGTAAGCCTGTATATTGTATTTATGTGGCAGTAGGACAGAAAGCATCTACCATTGCCGGTGTGATGAAAACACTGGAAGATAATGGTGCGATGAAATATACTACGATTGTAGCCGCTTCTGCGAGTGATCCTGCGCCTCAGCAGTTCTTCGCTCCGTATGCGGGTGCAGCAATCGGAGAGTTCTTCCGCGATACTGGAAGACCTGCATTGATTATCTATGATGATCTTTCTAAACAAGCAGTTGCTTATCGTGAAGTATCTCTCTTGTTGCGTCGTCCGCCTGGTCGTGAAGCCTATCCCGGTGATGTATTCTATCTGCACAGTCGTTTGCTTGAGCGCGCCGCGAAAGTGATCGGTGATGATAATGTGGCTAAGAATATGAATGATGTACCCGATAGCATCAAGCATCTGGTAAAAGGTGGCGGATCATTAACAGCTTTACCGATCATTGAAACACAGGCAGGTGATGTGTCTGCATATATTCCTACCAATGTAATTTCCATTACAGACGGACAGATCTTCCTTGAGAGTAACTTATTCAATGCGGGTATTCGTCCTGCGATCAACGTAGGTATTTCGGTTAGTCGTGTGGGTGGTAATGCGCAGATCAAGTCGATGAAGAAAGTTGCCGGTACCTTAAAACTAGATCAGGCCCTCTATCGTGAGCTGGAAGCATTCTCCAAATTTGGCGGTGATATGGATGCGGCAACCAAAGCGGTAATTGACAAAGGAAGCCGTAACGTAGAAATTCTGAAACAACCTCAATATAGCCCCTATACAGTAGAGAAGCAGATCGCCATCATCTATCTCGGAACGAATGGTTTACTTAATGCAGTTCCTGTTCGCAGAGTAAAAGAGTTTGAAGAGCAGTTTTTACATGAAATGGAAGCGAAGCTACCTGATGTATTGGCAGAATTCAAGAAAGGCGCATTGCCGGAAGAGGGCATTCAAAAAATGACCGATCTGGCGAAAAGTCTGGTGGCGCAGTATAAGGGATGAGAGTTTATAAAGTAGAAAGTTTATAAAGTTTATAAAGTTTCAAAGGGTTCATCTCTTTCCACTTTATAAACTTTATGAACTTTAGAACTACTTTATCTTCTTCACCATCTTATAATGGGGAATGGTAACTTCTATAAACTGTTCCCCATCAATTTCATATCCGTTTTGCTCATAAAAACCCGCTGCACTCTCTCTGGCATGCATGGTCATATAAGAATATCCCCGGTCTCTCGCAATATTTTCTGCAAAGCGTAATAGTATAGCGCCCACTCCTCTGCCTTGTATATTATTTTGTACTGCCATTTGCCGGAGCTGGATCACACTATTATCGGCTGGCGTAAGTACACAACAGGCCAGGAGATGTTCTTCTTCAAATGCTCCCAGTAAGATATCTTCTTTTTCTTTCTTCAGTTCATCCAATGTAAAAGAAAGTCCGAGAGGTTTTCTAAGCACATCCAACCGAAGCTGAATCATTTGCTCATATTCCTGGCTATCGTATATGATTTCCTTGAGTGCCATAAGCCATTTCTTAAGCTTTACAATTTACAAATTTCGAGAGCAATCCCTTCAAAACCGGCGATGACTTTTAACATAAGGGGTTGCGATTACGATCAATATATGATTTAAGTCTAACAAAATCAATATTTTATTACGAAAAACCCCGATTTGTTTCAAGTAATTTGACAGAATTTTAAACAGCGGTTTTTTAATTGTTGAAAACAACTATTTTTGCAGCCTGAAACTAAAACTTCAAAAAATGTCAGACATTGCAGCAAGAGTTAAAAAAATTATCGTTGACAAATTAGGTGTAGAAGAATCTGAAGTAAATCCGGAAGCATCTTTTACCAACGATTTAGGAGCCGATTCATTGGATACCGTTGAATTGATCATGGAATTCGAAAAAGAATTCAACATTTCTATTCCTGATGAGCAGGCAGAAACCATTACTACTGTCGGACAGGCAGTAACTTATCTTGAGGAGCACGCAAAATAACATCTCCGTTATTTGTTCTAACTATTTCAGATCTGTATGCAGTTAAAACGAGTTGTCGTTACAGGAATTGGCGCCATTACATCTTTGGGTAAAACGCTCAATGAATATTGGGATGGCTTATTAAAAGGGGTATCAGGCGCCGATTTTATTCAGCAGTTTGACTGCTCGAAGTTCAAAACCCGTTTTGCCTGTGAGGTAAAGGGTTTCGATCCAACTGAATATTTAGATAAGAAAGAAGCCCGTAAAATAGACCGATTTACACAGTTTGCATTAATTGCCAGTGATCAAGCGGTAAAAGATGCCAACCTCTCCAAAGAGACGATCAATCCGGATCGTGTGGGTGTCATCTTTGCCAGTGGTATAGGCGGACTCATCACTTTTCAGGAAGAAGTTTCTGCTTTTGCTTTAGGCGATGGTACACCTCGTTTCAACCCATTCTTCATTCCTAAAATGATATTGGATATTGCTGCCGGACAAATCTCCATGCGTCATGGATTCAGAGGTCCGAATTATGCAGTTGTATCTGCCTGCGCTTCTTCAACCAATGCCATCATCGATGCCTTTGATGTGATTCGTTTAGGAAAAGCAGATGTTATTTTAACTGGTGGAAGTGAAGCTGTGATCAGTGCAGCAGGTGTCGGCGGATTCAATGCTATGAAAGCATTAAGCGAAAGAAACGATGATCCTAAAACTGCCAGCCGACCATTTGATAAAGATCGTGATGGATTTGTTATGGGTGAAGGCGCTGGCATGTTAGTGTTGGAAGAGCTGGAACATGCTTTACAGCGTGGTGCTACTATTTATTGTGAAATCGCTGGAGGTGGAGCCACTGCTGATGCACACCATATTACGGCCCCACATCCTGAAGGATTAGGAGCTAACAACGTTATGAAAGCTGCGCTCAAAGATGCCGGTTTAGAGCCTTCTGATATTGACTATATCAATGTTCATGGTACTTCAACTCCATTGGGAGATATTGCTGAAACCAAAGCGATTCTCAATGTATTTAGCGATCATGCGTATAAGTTGAATATTAGCTCTACCAAATCTATGACAGGACACTGTCTGGGTGCTGCCGGTGCATTAGAGGCTATTGCTTCCATCATGAGTGTGAAACATGATATTGTTCCTCCAACGATTAATCATTTTACAGACGATCCCGGTCTCGATAATCAATTGAATTTTACATTTAATCAGGCACAAAAAAGAACGGTAAGGGCCGCACTTAGTAATACCTTTGGTTTTGGCGGACATAATGCTTCTGTGATCGTGAAAAAATTTAATGCCTGATCAACATCTCTCTCACAAAAAAATATATTTTCCTTTCTTTTGATTAGATTTGATAAGTAATCATTATTGC
>CAZZJD010000010.1:0-16062 GCA_964654305.1 uncultured Chitinophagaceae bacterium | reverse complement strand
AAGTAAACTATAGTCGCCTTGATCTGCTGCTTTCACTGCCTTTAAATAAGCGGAACGAATATCACTATTGCTTGAAAGATCGGATGCTCCCCAACTAAAGACCGGCTTTTTGTAAATCTTTTCAATAATGATATCAGCCATCAGCCGACTGTGTCTGCCGTTGCCGTTAGGAAAACAATGTATGCTTACCAAACGATGTTTAAATCGAACAGCCATTTCATCAGCCGGGTAAATATTGTTTTTATGCCAATACGCAGCATCATTTAGGAGCGTCCTTAACGCTGTGGGTATCTGCCATTTGTCTGTGCCAATATTCTTATTGGTCTTACGAAACTCACCCGCCCATTTCCATACATCCGCATACATTCGCTTATGCATATTACGGATGAATTCTTGCGTGAAAATATTTTCCGCTATAAATGAACGACCCATGACCCATTGTATCGCCTGCTCTATATTCTGTTGTTCAAATTCATCCAGCTCCCCGCGTGTGGCAATAGTAGAAATGCGAAGACCCTCTTTTTCATCTTCATCCAATGGCGTTTGTCCATCTATGTAATCAATATCTAATCCCATAAAATTTTAGGCATTTCATTTTTAATGGCGGAAGCTCTTTCCCTGATGGCTATTTCAATTCGTTTTTTTGAATTCGCCTGATCTTCCAGTTTCATCGTATTGGCCGTACGCATCACAATTTGAGTAGCCAGTTCGGTCGCCTTCTTTTCAATAAGGGCATCCAGCGATCCGTCTTTGGGCACAAAACCATATACCAGTTCCATATCCATCGCCCGGGCAATTTCTTTTAAGGATTTGATGGTAACAGATCCCTCTTTCTCGCGTTTTTCCATATCGAGTATAGCTTGCTTTGAAACAGCAAGTTTATTACCTAATTGCTGCAAAGACATACCAATAGCCGTACGGATAGCTTTGATCCATCCGGTGGGCGGCATCGCCACCTTTTGCAGAAAGGCGAATCGCAGCATTTTTTCGTTGAGCTGTTGCAACTGAAGCGATTTCTGTATCATAAGGTAAAGTTATAAATTTACTTAATTATTACAAAAGTAAAGTTATTAATTTACTTTTGCAAGTATATTGTAAATTTATTAATTGACTTTTTATTTCGGCTCGAACCAAATTCAATCCTCCTCCAACCCCTCCATCAGCACCTCACTGTGTTTGCGGATAGTATCTTCTTCAAAACCGGCCAGATAGCTCATGGTGGTGCTGATGTTGGAGTGGCCAAGAGCTTCCATGATAAAATAGATAGATACCTTCTCGCTGTTTTTGAGTTTAGTGGCAAAGGAGTGGCGGGCGGTGTAAGTGGTTAAGGTAACGGGAATATTCAGTTCTTTACCGATGCGCTTAAGATACTTGTTTACAGTCTTCGTGAAGTTTGCAATGCGATTCTCTTCTTCCCGTTCAGTCAGGCCATGTTCCAGTATCGGAAACACATAATCATCGGTTGCTTTGCTTCCGCTTCCCCATCTGGCAATGATACCATGTGCATACTTATTAAGATGAACACGGACAGGTAATGCATCAGTTCTTTTGGTGGCTTCACTTTTTTTGCGAAAGAAAACCAACTGATCACCGCTGATGTTTTCGTTTTTCAAATGAGCCATGTCTTTGATGTTGATTCCGTTGCATATCAGAATAAACCGCCAGATATCAATCGCATGCTGTGTTTTTTCTGAATTACCTTTTGCATTGAACAACTCTTTCAGATGCGCTTCCTTCACGGCTCTTTTATTTTTTCTGGTTGAAGGAATAGTATATGTTTTAAAAGGGTAGTTGTCAGCCGGAATAATCTTTTTTGTAATGGCAAGGTTATAAATGATGCGTAGGGCTCTCAGATAAACACCAACGGTTGATTTGGATTTTTTATTGGAAAGCATGGCTGTTTCATAAGCATGCAAAAAGTCAACCGTGATATCCTTAAACTTCAGATAGCGCTTGAAACCGATAAGGGAGTTAAGAGCAGTGCGATATGAGTCAGCGGTTTTGATCCGTCCCCTGCTTTCCACTTGCTGGATGTATGCTTCAAATAATGGTTGCACCATTCCCGCATTCATTTGTTGCCGGGCTTCATCTTCTTTGCGATGAAACAGTGCTTCAAACTCATCAAAGGAAAACTCCTCGAGCTTTTTGATCAGGTTGGTTTGTTCACCGAGCCATTTGTTCATGCGAATCTTAAGGTCTTTAAGTGCAGGGTCGCGGAGGTTTGCTCCGTTCAGCTTTTTATAATCTTCCTGATGAAGCTGAAAGGGAGTTTTATAATGCTTTTTCTTGCCGAGATAATACACGGAAAGTTTGATGGGAAAGGAGCCGTCCTTCAGCGATCTGCGGCTGTCCAGAAACAGGGATGTGGTTGCGTTGCTCATAATCAGAGGGATGAAATTTGCACCAAAATTTGCACCACAAATTAGTAAAAAAAGGGATATAAAAAACTAACTGTTGTTTTTTAAAACAATATATAATATTGATAATCAATGCTTTTCTAATACTCATCTATATGCGAAAAAGTACTCATAATTCTGACTCATAATCAGAGGGTCGTAGGTTCAAGTCCTACAGGGTCCACAATAGCCCCTTGGTTTTCGAGGGGTTATTTTTTTATGTAAAACAATTTGTAAAACATTTCAGGGTATTTTGAAAAAGGGTAATAAGTTTAACGGATATTGAACCTTATTACCCGGAAAAATTCAATCAATCAAAGAAATATGAGCTCACGCTTTTTAATGGGTTACACAATCATAGCCAGGGGTTTAAACCCCTGGCTATGATTAAAGAATAAGTGTGATTGTTTGTATTTGAATTGAAAGAAAAGAACCACTTAGTAATGGAGTGGCTCTTTAATTTACTAAAAGGCTTTTTTAATAAGCCCCACCTAATTGTAGACCCGTAAAGACATCTTGGTAATTAAATATTTTTTTACAGGGTTAAATATAGTACGGAAATATTTAATTAATTCTTTAAATAGCAATATTTTACTGCACAAAAAGACTTGCATTCCCTGTTGTCCGGGTTCGTATTTTTAAAACTTTTTCGGAAGCAAATACATCGCTTAATGTTAACTGATGGACCTTCCCGCTTAGCTGATATTTTTGCTGAAAACTACGGTTTAGTTTCTTTTCTAAGCTGATACGGCTTTCCTCTGTAAAATCCTTGAGTGATATTTTTGAATAATCGGCAACTGCTTTTCTTATCTTCTTCTTATAAAACAAAAAAGCAGCTTTTAGAAAAAAAGATCCTTTTTCAAGATGAATATTTGTTTCGGTAAGTCCTGCCATTAGAGCATCCGGTAAGATATAGGGATGACCGCTGATAAGGATGCTTCCTTTCTGGTATCCCGAAAATTCAATATGAAATAAAAGCAGATTATTGGCGGCCCCTTTTATTTTAATTTGTTCTACGACCAGCTTTCGCTTTCTCATCTCAAATATCTTTCCACTGATTTTACGGTTGAGTAATTGTGTAAGTGAGTCATAGTTATAGATAACATCTGCATACACCCTGAACCCATCTGACGGCTGAAAAGAAGAAAGCGTTGGTATCTTTGAATAAGTGATTGCAGGTTTATCAGAATTTAATATAGGCTTTATGGTAAGGCCTGCATTAAATTTCAAGAAAGCACCAGAAAAGTATAAAGGAGTTAAACCTAATGATAGTGGTTTAAGCGAGAAATAGCCAAAGCCATCATCCAGCTTAGTTGGCGCACTTAACGAATCCCATATAGATTTTAATGGTTGTTTTAGATTTTTTTTGGATGTTTCTTGATCATACTGTTTGCATATATCATTCAGTGATCTGCTCACAATCTCTGTTATTCGATCTGAAATGTCCACATTCAGAAAAGTAATTTTACAAGGATCTACTGAATGAAGTTGCGTAAGAGAAGTCCTAGACAATAAATCATAATTGGGTGTCATCTGATAAGACATGGAAAACCCAATATCGAGTCTTCTCTCCGGTTCATTCATACCACAGCTTGCCGCGAGAGCAGGTAAAAGACAACGATCAAACGCGCATGTTGCACAGTATGACATTTTCATTTTGTATGAACCCTTGAATGCAATATTTATTTTATCACCCATTCCGTTAAACTCAATAGGCGATCTTGTAAAATTGTATGAGTATCGAAGCCCTTGACAAGGCTCCTCATTACCAGCATATGATTTGGCTATAGTCTCATCAGCTTCTTTAAACAGGCTACTCAGATTAACTGTAATAGGAATTGTAACTACAGAAGTCGGCTGTTCTGAAAAATCTTTATAGGTTAAAGCTGGTGTAGCAGCGGGTTTCTTTTGCGTTGCACATGAAGTGAGTAGCCATATTACTGCTAAGCTGAAGAGATTAGAAAACCGGTTCATTATTAAAAACAATAAATTTATAAAGTTCATAAAATTTGTACAACTGACGACAACTATAAATTACAAAATATATCAGGAAAAGACAATTCTTGTGATCTCAAGGTAAAGACAAAGGTCAATTGTTGAATAAAAGTAAAACATCTCATAAGTCAAAGTATTCTAAACATGTGATTCTTAGCTCACGTTCAGGAATACGAAGCACAAATGATAATACTTTTTAAACTTTTTTCGTATATTATAGTCATAAAAGAAAAAAATGCGAATCATACTTGTCGTTTTCATTTCAGCCTTGTCTTTAATAACCCTATTCTCTGCTTGTTCCAAACAAGAGGACTCAAATCCGTTAGTTACTTATCCCGCAATTGCAGAAACCTTCGGCAATAATATCAATCTGAGTCAACTTGACAATTACGGTGCCCAGGTGCGCCCTGGATATATCATGAAAGATAATGCAGGGGCCAATCCCATCACAAATACAAAAGCCACCCTGGGCCGTGTTTTATTTTACGATAAGAATTTAAGTATAGATAATTCTGTATCCTGTGCCAGTTGTCATCAGCAATCATTTGCTTTCGGGGATCCTGCCGTTGCGAGTAAAGGGGTTCAAGGGGGTATAACAACACGACATTCCATGCGCCTCATCAATACGAGATTCGCCATGGAGTCAAAGTTTTTCTGGGATGAAAGAGCAGCCTCGTTAGAGCAACAAACAACCCAGCCTATTCAGGACCATGCAGAAATGGGATTTAGTGGTCAAAACGGCCGACCCACACTGAATACACTGCTACTTAAATTGCAAAATCTTAAATACTACCAGGAACTATTTCAGTTTGTCTATGGAGATCAACAAGTAACAGAGTCGCGGCTACAGGAATGTTTATCGCAGTTTATCAGAAGCATACAATCTTTTGACTCGAAGTTTGATGCAGGAAGGATGCTATCACCCAACAATAACGATGGCGCCCCTTTCCCCAACTTTACTCAGCAGGAAAATCAAGGCAAACAATTATTTATTCAACCTCCTAATTTTAATGGTAGTAATATCCGAATTTCGGGAGGGGCAGGATGTGCAGGTTGTCACAGACCACCTGAATTTGATATTGATCCCAATAGCAGAAACAATGGTATTACGGGTACGATTGCCGGTAATACCAATGATTTTGGCAACACCCGATCCCCTTCGCTTCGTGACCTTACCAATAAAACGGGCGCAGTTAACTCACCTATGATGCATCATGGAGGAAGCACTACATTAAGATCTGTTATATTACATTATAACAATATTATTCGCGAACCTGGTAATAATAATCTGGATCAGAGGCTTACTCCCGGAGGTAACGGACAACAATTGCAGCTAACAGAAACAGAGATCAATGCACTGATTGCATTTCTGCAAACACTTTCCGGCACCAATGTTTATACAGATAAGAAATGGAGTAATCCATTCATAAATTGATTTGTTTCTGCTCAAAGATTATTGTGCAGACTATTGGAAGGTGCTCATATTCTAATCTTTTGCATAAAGAAAGGGCAAGTTAAATTCTTTGCATCAGTATTTGCTAGCGTCACTTCCTTTAGTATATTTTAAGTAAAATTTGTCAGCAGATTCATGCGAAAAATAAAGAACAGGCTTAAGACTTCTTTTGCCGCAGGATTCCTCATACTGTTTTGTGTACATTTCTCGCTCCGGATAATTCGTTATTTCTGAAACATAAAATTCATTTTGCACTTTTATTAATACGTCATTTCGGCCAAATGAATAGGAAAGCCTATTGCTAAATACCATCGGGCTTTCCGTTTTTGTCAATTTGATCGTTTTTGCCTGTCGGGGTAATGGGAACCGCAGTAACTCACAATTCCTGAATAAGGATCCATTGATCTTATATTCTGCAATTGATTTGGAAGTTTTTGCAGGTATACATATTATGCGTTCCTCAAGATAGCTTACAGAAAACCCCTCAGATTCTATGACTCCGATTGTGCTTGTAGCGCTAATTCGGTTTGTTTGAATAAGGCCATAAACATTCACACCTGTAACAGATTTTGAAGCACTTGTACTCCGGCTGCTTGTGGCACCCAGGCTACTAGAACTTGTAAATGTTCTGCTTTTATAGTAATTATTTGCTACACCGTTTAAAACAAAAAAGCTCTCATCTAAATTCAGATAAATATTTTTATCTGTCTTGTTATAAAAAACAAAACCGATATTCCCGCCATCTTCCCAAAGGTTATAGATTATTTTACAGTTATCATCATCATACACTAACTCAGATTGCTTCACTGTAATTTTACTTATAGGGGTTACCTTATATACCTGAAAAAAATTGTTTTTAGTACAGGAGAATAAAAAAATAAATAAAAAAATTGTACAAATAGGTATGCATTGTTTCATACGCAATAAAATTTTTGATTGGTATAAATGATAAATTTAAACAACACCTAAACTTAAAGCAATATCAGGATATGTTCAAATAAGCTGTTTAGAATATTTTTCGCCGCCATTTTCGTTTAGCAACTGTGCACTATTGTTACCGAACTGAATTAACAGCTATTTTCGCAGAGAGCAGGCAGAGCGGAACACTAGGTCCGGGATGCACGCTGCCACCGCAAAAGTAAAGGTTCTTAATGCGGCCTGAGAAATTGGGATGACGGAGAAAGGCAGCAAATTTATTATTGGAACTGTTCCCGTAGATCGCACCAAAGGCAGAAGAAGTTCGTTTTTCTATCACCCGCGGATCAAAAACCATTTCACACTCAATCAAAGGCCTGATATCAGTTTTCAGCATTCGGTTTACCTTGTTAATCACAGCCTCACGTCCTTTATCAATAAATGCATCCCAGTCTTGCCCTTGATTATTTGGAACATTAATAAATGAAAACCAGTTCTCACATCCTTCGGGAGCATCATCAGGAGTATGTTTGCTAGTAATATTTACATAGATAGTAGGATCATGATAGATATCTTTTTTTGAAAAGATAGTGTCGAATTCTTCTTCATAGTCTTTTGCAAAAAGAATATTATGCAACTTCAACTGTTCAAATGATTGTTTAATACCCCAATAAAAAATAATTCCTGAACTGGATTTTGGCTGATTTAGGGTCTGCTGCGGCTTCTTCTGCTCCGGCATTAATTTATGATAAGTAGTATACACGTCAGAATTGGTGATCACCACATCTGCCCTTGATTCGCCATTGGCATGTCGTATACCCTTTGCAATTTTCTTTTCGATAATTATTTCTTCTACTCGGGTTGAATAATGAAAAACTACTCCTAAATCTTTTGCTAATTTTTCAAGTGCGCGTGTAATGCTATACATCCCCCCCTTTGGATAAAAAGCACCTCGTTGAATTTCGACATGCGAAATCACATTTAAGGTAGCAGGCGCGAGATAGGGGCTGGACCCATTATAAGTGGCATAGCGATTGAACAACTGTACAAGGCGCGGATCTTTTAATGCTTTTTTGTTAGCACTGTTCATGGTATCAAAAGCACCAATTTTCCCAAAATTCCAAATACCTCTGGCGACACGCCATGTTAAAAAATTCTTTACCTTATGAAGCGAATTATGAAGAAAAACTTCATGTGTAAGGCTATACATATACTCTGCCTTTTTCAAAAACCGATAAATATCTTCCTTTGAATCAATGGTTTTTCGGGCAATCTCTTCTGCAAATCGTTCATTGCCGTGGTACCCGTCAAGTACAGTTCCATCCTCATAGAAATAACGATACACAGGATCGAGTTGCTCATACTCAAAATAGTCTCTCGGATTTTTTCCTGACAAATGAAATAGTTCATCGGCAAAATGAGGCATTGTAAATACGGACGGGCCCATATCAAAGCGATACTTTCCATTGCGTTCGCTTGATAATTTTCCTCCAGGGAAAGCATTGGCCTCAAAAACTTCTACGGCATATCCCTTATTTCTCATTCGGATGGCAGAAGCTAGTCCGGAAACTCCGGCACCGATAACAATACATTTTTTGGATTCGCTTTTCATAATGAATCATTTAACCAGAATAGAAATCTAACTATTTCAGAAGAAAATTGTTTACAAAAAACCGCGTTATTGCCTAATTAATTTGCCGGATGATGTCATAGGCAACTCATCTACAAAATGAACTCTTTGCGGGACCTTATAGGTGGAAAGCCGCTTTCTGCAAAAGGCAATCAGGTCTTCGGTATCAATGTCGCTATATTCTTCCTTAATAATGTCCGCCATGATAATTTGCCCCATTAAAGGATGAGGAATAGATTTTATTCTCGCAAGTTTCACACCGGGGTATCCCTCCAATACACCTTCCACTTCTTCTGGAAAGACCTTATTTCCCGCAATATTCATTACTGATTTTTCGCGCCCTTCTATGGTAATCAAACCATCATCAGATTTTGATGCAAAATCAGCCGTGAGGAAAAATCCATTAACAGTCACATCCTCGCGTTTTAGCGGAGGATCCAGATAAGCATCAAACATGCCGGGGCCTTTAATTCCTAGTTTTCCGATAACTCCATTGGGCACCGGACAATTATTTTCATCAAAAATCTGCACTTCAAAGCCGGGTAGTACATGGCCAACTGCTTCGGGATGATCATGATTGCTGAATGTGTTTATAATCGGCAATCCAATTTCTATAATCCCATAAGCTTGACTAACAGGCAACTGGAATCTTTTTTCAAATTGTTTGCATATATCTGCGGTAATACCTGCAGAGGTAGAGATTGCTCTTTTTAGGGTGTGCATCTGAACATTACCTTCCGTATTGGCCAGCAATCTAATTTGCATCGGAGAGGCATATAACAGGGTGGCTTTACAATCATTGGCCATATTCAGTACATTCAGGGGCAGGAAATCCTTTGCGATGGCGATAGCAGCACCATACCGAATATACAACAGTATGGAAACAACAAAATGATAAGCCATTGGCAATACCCATAAAACAGTATCTCCCGGTCCCAAAGCAAGGATTTTATTCGCCGCTTCTGTCCTGTCCAATGCTGATTGATGGGAGATGATCACTCCTTTTGCTTTGCCGGTAGTGCCCGAAGTAAATCTCATAAATGCCAGTGATTTGGCATGTGCAGCAAAAGGTTTGTCTGTATGGGGTGAATTCAATTTTGCAATCCTGAAGAAGCCTGTAGAAAGTATAATCTTTTCAAATTTTTCAGGGTGATAGTCTTTTGCAGAACCGTCATCAACTATAGCAGAGAGTTGAGCATCTTTCCATACATCCTTTAACTCATTCTGTTTCAACTGGTGTGATACAGGCATTACCACAGCCCCTGTTCCAATTACAGCTAATATACCCGAAATAAAATTTCGACTGTTTCTTGCAATAACCCCAACGGCCATTCCTTCTTTAATTCCGCATTGGATAAGTCTTGCCCTAACAATTTCGGTTTCACTCCATAACTGATAAAAAGTTTGGGTGCCCCATTCGTCATAAACCGCTACTTCATTGGGCCACTTTCGGGCAGCATCAGACAGCACATCATATACCAAATTAACCGACATCCTGCGAAATTAATACAAAATCTGTTTTTTTTGTATCAAATCCAATGCTTTGGAAAGGTCTTCCCCTTTTGCCAGACTAGCAGCCAGAATACCTGCTGCATAACCGGTTTGAAGGCATACTCCCATTACTCTGGCACTTGCTATGGCCTCTCTGTCTGCAGAAATGGCTCTGCCTGCAAAAAATAAATTTCTGAATTCCGGACTGGTAAGACATCCTACGGGAATATCATAATAATCTTTTTCCGGTACATGTTTCATGATTACTTTTTGATCTAAGGTCCATTCCTCTATAGGCCAGGCGGAACGGGCGATTGTGTCCTTGCATTTAATAGCTTCCAACACATGTTTGCCGGTTAGTATTTCATCTCCTTTGGGTCTTGGGCCGGTACGAATACCGACTTCATCAGCGATAGAGACCAGTGTTGCATTATGGAAAGCAGGCACTTCATTTTTCAGGTAATGAAAAATCTGCTCAATGGCCTCTTCAGAATAGGATTTAAGCTCTTTAATATTGCCTGATTTGTGTGTAACCGGAATCGGAATACTTAGTTTGAAACTACCTTTTCCATTAACAAAAGATCCTTGAATTGGATAAATATGATTATAGGTTTCCGGTAATATTCCATTTCTAATGGCTTTTGTAAGTGCCCTCCAAATTATTAATTGAACAACTTGTTCGTCATCCGGATCCATTCCCTCTATTGTGAAAACTCTTGCTGATGCCTGATATTCATTTTCTTGAATCATTGTATGCTGAATCATTTCACAAATGGAGGCGTTTCCTGTACAATCAACGATAGCATCAAATGCTATCGGCACAATGGTTCCGTTTTTTTCTATGTTGGCAAGATGCAGTGAATTCTTTTCCGTTGTGATGGAACAAATGGTGGCATTCCACCATACTTCTACTTTTGCGTTCTGTAATTCGTCTACTACTAAATCTTTAAAATCTTTTATACGATATGGCAAAAAATGAATGCCATGTAAGTTCGTTGTTGAATGGATCAAAGGATCCTCATCCAGTCTTTCTGCAAAATATTTCGCGTATCCCTTTACTAACCAATCGGCCTCTTGTTTATTCTGATGAAAAAGTCCGCAGATTGTTCCAACCTCTGCAGCGGTTGCATTTCCCCCTCCATAGGGCTTTTTTTCGATAAGTAAAGTATGCATACCCCGGCTAGCGGATGCAACAGCAGCAGCTGTTCCGGCGGATCCGCCCCCAATGATTACTACCTGAAATCTTTGTGGTATCATAATTGCTAACCTAGTAAATAATTCAATAATTCATTTTTGAGTTCAGCAAACTCTTCTTCGTTAAAGATGGCTTCTGACCACAAAATATTCATGGTTAATTGGTTGTTGTTTCTCAGGAATGAAAAGGTTAATCCCGGAGGAACTGTACTGGGTGGAATTAATTGAATTTTCTTTACTGTTGATAGAGTCAGATTATTCATGTCCCACCGATCTTCTCCTGCGGAAGAAAACAGAAAAGAAGCAACACTTCCTTTAGAGGATCGGATTGTTAATGACCGATAGAGCCAAAGAGGAAAATAACGCATCAGCCCTAAAAGCCTGTCGTATTTTTTAGGAATATCCTCTTTGATTTGATGAATCATCTGCTCTTTAATTGAGGCCACACAGTTATTAAGAGAGGATAAATCGTTATTATGTAACCGATAGAAAAGAAAGGCAATATGGTTGGAAATAACAGGCCCTTTGCTTCCTCTTTTTCTACCATCATACGGAACCGGTATCCACAAAACACCCTTATCATTTCTTTTTTTTCTTAGGGTATTATATGCCATAGCACAACTGGCCAGCAGAAAGTGCCCTGCACCGAAACGCGCACCTGCTTGTAATGCTTTTTCATCTATCTTTTTTGTATCCTCCAGCGAAAAACTATTTGTGTAAAAATGACTGAAAGGAATGGGTTGAACGGCTTTGCTCTTCCAGTCCGTCAGCGTTGCTAAAGGAGGCATTAATGAATTTTGAATAAAATCCTTCACCCTATACATGTTTCGTATGTATTGGTACAAGTTTGGCTCTCGCTCTTTGGTTGGAAAAATATGTTCGGAAATATTGTCGTTTTTCAAAATACTTTCTAGTAATACGCCGGATCCTCTTCCGTCCATAATTGCATGATGCCATGAAAAGACAACCGCACACTTACCGGATGTATAATGAATTTTGTCGCATGTTACCCATTCGCCGCTTTCGGTGTTTAAGGGCGTGTTGATAATATGTTCAGGAATAAGTCCTTCGTGTTCGGCATGATGCACGGTACATTCCAGCATTTTTTGGTTGTCAGTAAATAACCATTTAGGTTTACAAAAAAGTGTTCTTTCATGAATGAGCCGGATATTGCACATCCAATAAACAACCTTTGATTCACGTAAACGATCCACTAAACTGTTGGCATCTGCTGCTGTATCGAAAAATAAACAAATGCGTAATACATTATGACCTCTTTGTAGTTTTTCATTGTTTTTATCTAGCATGATAAAAAATGAATCGGCGCCAGATAATGTAACAAGGCGAGGTGTTGAGGATTGATATGAACTGGGCGACGTCTTGGTAGTCATTTCAATGCTTTCGAAACCAATGAGGCGATTGATTCAACGGACTTAAAATTCTCAGGTAATAACTGATTGTCGGGTAAAATCAGCCCGAATTTTCTTTCAATAAATAATATTATTTCAACAATAGAAAAAGAATCTACTCCGATATTGCGCAATTCATCTGTTTCTGATAAATCAACTTTTTCTGCGAGAATCGAAGTTTTTAAAAAATGAAGCAGTTCTTTTTCAATTTCCTTTTGTGTCATGATTAATTATTTTTGTTTCAATCGGTTTACAATTGAAGAAATACTAATTACCGCAATAAAAAAACCAGTTAGCAATGTAATATTAGGCAGAATTCCCGCTATAGAACTTCCGCGCAAAAACAATTTATAAAAGCCTTCTAGAGACCAGTTAAGAGGAGAAATTACACTGATTGATCGCATAATATCAGGCATGATGTAAGTGGGAACAAGGATACCTCCGATTGCCGACAACAACAGAATAGATAAGGAGCCCAAAATAGCGCCTTGCTGTTCACTTGTAGCCAAAGTTCCTACCAATACGCCAAAACCTGTTGCAGCGAAAGAGGTACTTAAAGCAAGGATCATAACGGCGGGAATGCTATTCCCCAAATAAAGAGAAGGCAATCCAAAAAGAGGTAAAATAAAAATCCCTACCCCCAGCATGATTAAGAATTGTATGAAGCAAACAAAAACATACACGATTATCTTGCCGTTGGTAAGCAGTAGGTAAGAGGTAGGCATTGTCTGCAGCCGGAATGAGCTTCCTTCTTTTTTTTCTTTCATCACATTCCCAACTACTGAAATCACAATAAAAAACATCCCGAAGATTGTCCATGCAGGTACATTGTGCTGCACCGCGTTTGGCACTTTATCTCCAATCAGCGTTGAGGCATATACTTCTTTATATTTTATAATCTGCGACCGTTCGTAGGCTTGAGGAGGAGTTTGGCCACCATCGGGTATTAAGGCATTAATTTCATCAGAAAAGGTTTGAAACATGATTTGTGTTTTCAATTCTGAAATGAAAGCTTGTAAATTACTGGTCACTGATGTGATAAATGATTTTTTTGCAACGGGGTCGATAAAAAGAATAATTTCAAACGGATCAACATTTTCTTTTTTTGCATCCGTTGTCATCGTTTCATTCACCATATTGGTAACATTCTTTCGAATAGATCGAGTGGCGCCTTCGGGTATGATAATGCCGAGCATGAACTTGCCTTCTGATACGGCCTTTTCCAGCGATTCCCGATTTGCAGGTTTTCCGTCTATCTGATCTGTGAGCGATACCAGAGATGAACTTTTAAGGCCGCGGTATATGGCGTTTCCCAAAGAATCGTGATCATTATTAACGAGTACAATCGGTATCCCCTTCTCGTTGATAGTTTTGAATGCAGCATCCTGAATAAGAGTCATTACCAGAATCAGCACCACCGGCATCAGGAACAAAATGGACAACCCGATCCGATCTCTCACCAGAAGAAGCGTTTCTTTTTTTATGATTGCCCACAGTTTGTACATCACTAGTCTCTTAATTTTCGGTTTGTAAGGTTGAGAAATACATCTTCCAGATGTTGTGCTCCCGGGCTTTGTTCGATAAGGTTTTGCGAGGAGCCCATTGTAAGAATTTTACCGTAATCGATAATAGCGATCTTAGAACAGAAATTTTCTGCTTCTTCCATGTGGTGAGAAGTATAAATGATCGTCATTCCCTGCTCATTTAATTGCTTCAGGTGTTGAATGATAACATTTCTTGACTGTACGTCTACTCCTACGGTAGGTTCATCTAAAAATAAAACTTTAGGTTCGTGCAAAATACTGGCGATGAGATTTACCCTTCTTTTCATACCGCCTGAAAAAGTAGCTACTTTACGGTCTGCTGATTGGGATAAACCTAGTTTTTCAAGCCAGTGATTAATTCTTTTATGTTTTTCCTGGCCCTTTAATCCATACATAGCACCATAAAATTCAAGATTTTCTCGTGCTGTTAACGTAGGATATAGGGCGATATCCTGGGGAACTACTCCGATCATTTGACTGATCTTGCTTCGGTTATGGATAACATCAAAGCCGTCAATCATTATTCGCCCTTTAGTAGGATTGAGCACTCCGCATACAATGGATATAAGTGTTGTTTTGCCCGCACCATTAGGCCCCAACAATCCAAATACCTCATTTCTGGATATATGTAAGGTAATATCGTTTAAGGCTGGCTCAAAACCTTCTTTGAAGGATTTTGAAAGGGAATCAATTTCAATAATATTCGATTCGGGCATATTCTTTTAAGAGGGGACAAATATAAGCAAATGAGCAGCTTTGATAATCCCACCATAACAATTATGTATACTTTCGAGGCTTGTTTAATGTTTGTTGGCAAAATGGCCCAATAATTTAACACAACGATCCTTGTGATTATTTCGTGGTGTTATCTATACAAAATCACATAAGATTCAAATTGCCGGTTTAAATTTTATAAAATCGCTAGTTTTTCATGCAATATTTCCATAGCCTTTGAATAAAATCTTTATCCCCCCAAGCGCCGTTTTTAGTATTTCCAGGATTTGTATTTCAATTTTGCGAGTTAATCAAAGAGTGTAAATTTTTCTTTAATTATTAAACATAAAGAACAGTTGCGCGAATCGATGCACATCGGATCAAATTGAAGTCAACAAATTAAAGCCGCAGCTAATTGCCTATTGTCTATTAACTGGAAAAGGTATATTTGAAAAAATGAACAAGGCTATCATAATCGGGGCAACAAGTGGAATCGGCAAGTCATTGGCTGAAATTTTAGTACAAGAGGGTTATGTAGTTGGCATAACAGGTAGGAGAGAAGAATTGTTACAATCGATTCAGTTAGCATACCCCGGTAAGATATTTGTAAAAAAAATGAATGTTCAGGATTTGTCAACCGTTGAATCTATTTGTAATGAATTGGTTCATCAGATCGGGGGGCTGGATTTACTGATTTTGTCGGCGGGTATTGGCGAAGCAAATAAAGAGCTGAATTTTGAAGTGGAGAATGATGTCATAAAAACGAATATTCAGGGATTTACCTGTTTGGCAGATTGGGGAATCAAATATTTCAAAAAACAAGGGCATGGCCATCTCGTGAATATTAGTTCCATTGCAGGGATAAGAGGGAATGGGCTGGCACCGTCTTATAATGCCACAAAGGCCTATCAAATAAATTATCTGGAGGGGTTGAGACTGAATGCAAATCAATCTCACTCAAATATCTATGTAACAGATATCCGCCCCGGCTATGTTGATACTGATATGGCAAAGGGAGATGGTATGTTTTGGGTGGCTTCGGTTGAAAAAGCATGCCGACAGATATTTTACGCTATCAAACGCAAGAAAAAAGTAGTTTATATTACGAAGCGATGGCGTTTGATCAGTTATATACTCAAATCACTCCCTTATTCGATACTTAAAAAGATCTGAAATCGGATTATCATCATTACAAGAAACCATTCACGCTTCATTACTCATTCTATATTGAAAGATGATTTTTATCATTCTTTCGCGCAAGCATTAAGGGATACATTTAATAAAATGAATTTCTATGCTTACAACAGATCGTTCCAATATT
>CAZZJD010000009.1:0-16794 GCA_964654305.1 uncultured Chitinophagaceae bacterium | reverse complement strand
ATTCTTTACCTTATTTACGGGTGTTCATTTGCAAGCACAGGATGGAAAGGCTCTTTTCCAGACCAATTGTGCATCCTGCCATGCCCTGAATAAAAAGTTAACCGGACCCGCTTTGGCTGGACTGGAGGAACGTGGTCCCTGGAGTGACAGAAAGAAATTGTATGCTTGGATCCGCAATCCGGCAGGATTTGCCAAAACAGACGCATATGCCGCTGCTTTAATCAAGGAGTATGGTGTATTAATGACAGGGTTCAATGCGCTTACTGATGCCGAAATTGATGCAATAGTTACTTATATAAATACCCCCCCTCCTGCAGGTACGCCTGCTGCTGGGGCATCAGCTCCTGCTGAAGCGCCCGAAGACAACTCTTTCTTATTCGGTATTCTTGCATTGGTATTGGGTGTAGTGGCTTTGATCCTTTTACAGATCAACAGTAATCTGAAAAAATTGGCCGATCATAAAGTAGGCGTTGAAAGAGCCGAACCGGTTCCTTTCTGGAAGAATAAAGCCTATGTGGCCACAGGAATTATACTATTATTCTTGGTAGGTGGATATTTCACTATTCAGGGTGCAATAGGCCTGGGCCGCCAGACCAACTATCAACCAGAACAACCCATCTATTATTCTCATAAAGTTCATGCCGGCATCAATCAGGTAAACTGTTTATACTGTCACGGTGGTGCGATGGAAGGTAAACACGCCAACATTCCGAGTGTAAATGTGTGTATGAACTGTCACATGGCCATTAATGAATATAAAGGGCCTGAGCTGGTTCGTGAAGACGGCAGCAAAGTAGATGGAACGGCTGAGATTCAGAAACTTTATAAATATGCTGGATGGGATCCTGCGGTAAATAAGTATACTTCAGAAGGTAAACCTATCGAATGGATCAAAATTCATAATCTTCCTGATCACGTTTATTTCAACCACGCCCAACATACAAAAGCGGGTGGGGTTCAGTGTCAGACTTGTCACGGACCTATCCAGGAAATGGGAGAAGTTTATCAGTTCAGTAATCTGAGTATGGGATGGTGTATTAACTGTCATCGTGAAACGAGCGTGAAATTCAAAGACAACGGGTTCTATAGTATGTACGAGAAGTTTCATAATGATATTAAGGCGGGCAAAATGGATAGTGTGACAGTAGAAAAGATCGGAGGAACGGAGTGTCAAAAATGTCATTATTAATAATCACGAAGAACTTCGGTTCAGGTCAACCATAATTTTCAAATTCGCTATACAAGCATATGAGTAAGAAAAAATACTGGCAAAGTTTCGGAGAGTTGAATAATACGCAACAGTTTCAGGAAAATTCATCGAATGAATTTAAAGAGGAGTTGCCTTTCGAATTCGGGGATCAGGCTGCCAAAACTCCGCGCAGAGACTTTCTGAAATATTTGGGTTTCAGCACAGCGGCTGCAACATTGGCTGCATCCTGCGAAATGCCGGTGAAAAAATCAATTCCTTTTCTTAACAAGCCTGCTGATATCGTACCCGGTGTAGCGAATTACTATGCAACATCTTTTGTACTGGATGGTGATGTAGTTCCAGTATTGGCTAAGGTTAGAGATGGCCGTCCGATCAAAATTGAAGGTAACGAATTAGGATATACCAAAGGCGGTACCAGCCAAAAAGTGCAGGCTTCCGTACTAAGTTTATATGATACAGCTCGCCTGCGTTTTCCCATGGAAAAATCAGGTAACGGATTTAAAGAGGCGCCTACTTTCGAAGCGTTGGATAATAAAATCAAAGCAGCTTTAGCTGGTTTGGGAGGAAAACAGATTGCTATTCTCACTTCCACATTAAACTCTCCTTCAGTTGCTGCTGTTATCGATCAGTTCAAAGCAAAATATCCTGCGGCAAAGCTTGTGCAATACGATGCTGTATCTTACAGCGGATTGATACAGGCGAATGAAGCTTCTTATGGTATCAAAGGAATTCCATCTTACCAATTTGATAATGCCAATGTGATCGTAAGTTTTGGGGCTGATTTCCTTGGCACCTGGTTAAGTCCGGTTGAGTTTGCAAAGCAATATGCCTCCAAGCGTAAAGTGACTTCTACCAATACGACCATGAGCCGTCACTTTCAGTTTGAAAGTATGTATAGTATGACCGGCGCCAGCGCTGATGAGCGTTATACGCACCGTCCGAGTGAACTGGGTGTTGTTTTATTAAATCTTTTGGCTCGTTTAGGCGCTGCCGTTAGTGCTCCATCTCTCAGCGATGCTCGCCTGAAAGCTGGTGTCGATGCGGCTGCTAACGAACTAAAAAATGCCGGCGGTAATGCACTGGTGGTTTGCGGAAGCAATGATGCCAACATTCAAATCCTGGTAAATGCCATCAATAATATTATTGGTGCCAATGGTAAGACGATCAACTATGGCACTTTAGTACAATATAGAAAAGGTATAGATGCAGAATTCGAGCAACTAATTGCTGATATTAATAGTGGAACTACAGGTGCGGTACTTGTGTATGGTGCCAATCCTTTCTATACCTATGCAGATACTAAAAAATTAAGTGAGGCCTGGAAAAAATTAAGTCTTTCTGTTTCTTTCAATGAAACAGAAGATGAAACGGCGGAGCAATGCCAGTATTTGCTTCCTTCACCACACTTTTTGGAAAGCTGGGGAGATGCTGAACCTAAAACAGGTTATATCTCTTTTGTACAGCCTACGATTCATCCTTTATTCAAAACCCGCGCTTTCGCAACATCATTACTGAAATGGTCGGATAGCACGGATGCAGATTACGAAACATATTTTAAGTCATACTGGACAAACAAGCTCGGAGGTCAATCAAATTTTGATCAGGCTTTAAGAGATGGTGTGATTAATCCTGCTACGCCCGCTGTTGCCGGTGCTAACTTTAACGGCGCCGCTTTATCAACAGCAGCAGCTACCATCAAGCCTGCAGGAAACGCAGCGTATGAACTCGTTGTTTATCAAAAAGTAAGTATTGGTGATGGTAAAATGGCTAACAACCCCTGGTTGCAGGAAATGCCTGATCCAATCACAAGAGCGTGCTGGGATAACTACGCGGTTATTTCTACTGCGGCTGCGAAAGAATTATTCCCTGATCTGAATATGGATCAATATGAGGTAGAGCCTCCTAAGCCCGTAATCAAACTGAAGGCTGGTAATAAAGAAGTTGAACTGCCTGTATTAATTATTCCAGGTACGCAAAAAAATACAATCGCTGTTGCTGTCGGTTATGGAAGAAGTGAAAAAGTTGGTTTAGCAGCAAAAGGTGCTGGTAAAAATGTATATCCGCTTGTTGCAAACAACAATAGTAACTATATCTACAGTGGTATTACGGTTTCTGTTGAAAAAACTGGAAACCAATACCCGATCGCACAAATGCAAACGCATGCTTCTTATGGTGATCGTCATGAAGTAGTGAAAGAAACAAGCCTTCCTATATTCAAAAAAGATCCTAAGGTTATTATCAATGAGCGTTTAGCTGAATTGAAAGATTATGGCGGGTTAGACAATTTTGAAGCAGAAGGAACCATTTATCCTGTCTATGATAAGCCAGGCATTAAATGGGGAATGAATATAGACCTCAACACTTGTAATGGTTGTGGTGCCTGCGTGGTGGCCTGTTCTGCAGAAAACAATGTATCTGTTGTTGGTAAGAATCAGGTGGCGAAATATCATGATATGCACTGGTTGCGTATCGACCGTTACTTCAGCGGGGATCCAGAAAATCCGGATGTGGTATTCCAGCCCATGCTTTGTCAGCATTGCGACAATGCGCCTTGCGAAAACGTTTGTCCTGTGGCCGCTACTAACCATAGCAGTGAGGGCTTGAATCAAATGACTTATAATCGTTGTATTGGTACGCGTTATTGCGCCAACAACTGTCCTTATAAAGTACGTCGTTTCAACTGGCACGACTGGAACGGATCTGATAGTTTCAAAGACAATCAGTTGCCCATTGTGGAATCCGGCCGCCTGAATGAAGTAACGGTTCAAATGAATGATGAGTTAACGCGCATGGTCTTGAATCCGGATGTTACGGTAAGAAGTCGTGGTGTGATTGAAAAATGTTCTTTCTGCGTACAACGTTTACAGGAAGGCAAGTTGAATGCGAAAAAAGAAAGTCGTCCGCTCGTTGACAGTGATGTGAAAACAGCATGTCAGCAGGCTTGTCCTACAAACGCAATCGTGTTTGGTAATGTGAATGATCAGGAAAGTGCAATCCGTAAAGTGCGCACTAAAGAAGAAGAGGGTGCACAGCGTACTTATTATGTACTTGAGCAGATCCACGTGTTGCCGAATGTAAGCTATATGGCGAAAGTTCGTAATACAGAAAGAGTGGTGGGAAATCATGAAGAGGCACACGAGGAAGGACACGGTTCGCATAAAGAAAAGGAAAAAGCAGCTCATCATTAATGAGCTATAAAACAGAATATTTAACCAGACATCAATCGTGTTTGGAAAACCCCGGTTGCTGATTAAAAGCAGCAGCTAAAAGTGAAAAAAGTATATGGCATTATTAAAGTATGAATCACAGGTTAGGGAACCGCTGGTAAATGGCGACAAGACCTATCAACAGGTTACTGAAGATATTTGCAGACCGGTAGAGACAGCACCTTCCCGTTTATGGTGGATCGGTTTCATTATATCCGTAGCACTTTTACTTTTTGGTGCTGTGAGCTTATACGCGGAAGTGGTTTACGGAACCGGTATGTGGAATTTGAATAAAACCATCGGCTGGGGTTGGGATATTACCAACTTCGTATGGTGGGTAGGTATTGGTCACGCCGGAACCCTCATCTCTGCGATCTTATTATTATTCCGTCAGGGATGGAGAACAGGTGTAAACAGAGCGGCGGAAGCGATGACCATCTTTGCGGTAATGTGCGCCGGTCAGTTCCCGGTATGGCATATGGGTCGTGTGTGGATGGCTTTCTTCGTACTTCCTTATCCTAACTCAAGAGGACCTTTATGGGTTAACTTCAACTCACCTTTATTGTGGGACGTATTTGCGATCTCTACGTATTTCACGGTTTCGTTATTATTCTGGTACAGTGGTTTGATTCCTGATATGGCTACGTTGCGTGACCGCGCGAAAAAGAAATGGGCCAAAATGTTTTATGGTGTTTCTGCATTCGGCTGGACGGGTTCTACCAAACACTGGCAGCGTCATGAGAGTCTTTCGCTTGTGTTGGCCGGTTTGAGTACACCCCTCGTACTTTCTGTACATACCATCGTATCCTTTGACTTTGCCACTTCAGTAATCCCTGGTTGGCATACTACGATCTTCCCTCCTTACTTTGTGGCTGGTGCGATCTTCTCAGGATTTGCGATGGTGCAAACGTTGATGCTGGTGTTAAGAAAGGTATATGCATTGGAAGATTATATTACCATCAGTCATATTGAGAATATGAACAAGGTAATTGTGTTAACCGGATCTATCGTGGGCTGTGCATATCTTACCGAGTTGTTCATGGCTTGGTATGGTGCTTCGAAATATGAGTATGATATATTCTTCAAGTATCGTATTGCTGGTCCTTATGGATGGAGTTACTGGTTGATGATGACTTGTAATGTAATCACGCCTCAGTTGTTCTGGTCTAAAAAACTTCGCCGCAATATCGCCTTTACATTCCTTATGAGTATTGTGGTGAATGTGGGTATGTGGTTTGAGCGCTTTGTGATCATCGTTTCTTCATTATATCGCGATTATCTTCCTTCTTCCTGGTCTGTTTATTATAGACCGACCATCTGGGAGGTTGGATTTTATCTCGGTTCGTTCGGATTGTTCTTTACCTGCTTCTTCTTATTCTCTAAATACTTCCCTGTTATTGCGATTGCAGAGATTAAACATGTGTTGAAGAGAAGTGGAGAAAGCTATAAAGATAAAATGGACCCGATTGAAAAGAAAACAGTGGAAGAATTTGCACATGATGCACACCATTAATTGATTAAGTAAACCAACAATATGCCAGTTAAAAAATTTATTGTAGGCTGTTTTGATGATGAAAAAACGCTGTTCCCTGCGGTAAAAAATACACGCAAGGCCGGTTATAAAATTCATGATGTATATACGCCTTTTCCTGTACACGGCTTAGATGCTGCGATGGGATTGCGCGATACCAGTCTGCATACAGCGGGATTTATTTATGGGATCACGGGAACTACAACTGCACTTAGCTTTATGAGCTGGGTGTTTACCAAAGACTGGCCTTTGAACATTGGTGGTAAACCAAGTTTTCCTTTACCCGCTTTCATTCCTATTATTTTTGAATTAACTGTACTCTGTGCGGCTGTTGGAATGGTGTTAACATTTTGCTATCTCTGTCAGCTGGCTCCTTTTGTGAAAAAAGATCATTTCCATTTGCGCGCAACAGATGATTTGTTTGTAATGCCTTTGGAAGTAAATGATAAAACGAATGTAGAAGAAGTAAAAGCTTTTTTAAAGAATGCCGGCGCTGTGGAAATTTTTGAAAAAGAAGCAGAGACCGGATGGTGGTTGGGTCGATATGATAAAGAGAAAAAATTATTTGAAAAAGAAACTGCAACTGCATAAAACATTAAGATGAGTGTAATGAAACATATTTTTCCAACATTAACGCTGGCTTCTGTAGTGATATTTTCATCATGCAGCAGCGTACAAAGAGATCCCGGAAAGATCTATATGCCTGATATGGCGTATAGCCGGGCTATTGAAACTTACTCAGATCCTTCTTCTTTAAGAGAGGCGGGTATCCATTACAATGCGACCCCTGTTCCGGGAACTATTAAAAGAGAAGGGCTTGCTGCTTTTCCTGTATCGCAAGACAAAACAGGAGACACTACAAATTATGTGGCCAGTAAGCAGGTAGCCAATCCTCTTCCTGCCCTTTCTGAAAAAGAAATGGCGGAAGCGAAAAGATTATACAATGTAAACTGTGCAATCTGTCATGGTGAAAAGCTGGATGGTAATGGTCCTATATATAATGGAGGAAACGGACCTTACCCCATCGCGCCAAAAAATCTGGTGGCTGATCCTGTAGTGAGCAAAATGCCTGCCGGACAGATGATGTATTCTCTTACATATGGTAAGAATTTGATGGGAAGCTATGCATCACAGCTGAGTACCAAGCAAAGGTGGATGATCATCCATTATGTGCAGAGTATGCAACCAGGGGGAGCAAAGAAACCAACGGCAACCGATTCGACCAGTGTTGCAAAAACGAATTAATAACTAACGACGAACTATAAACGAAATTAAATGGCACTGAAAGAGCAATTTGAAATTCCCGGCGGACTGAAAAAGTGGAGTTATGCTTTAATGGGACTGGGCGCACTGACCCTGATTTTAGGAATTGTGTTTCTGCATCCTTTTTCCGGCGGACACGGTGAAGCGCATGGAGAAGCAGCCTATGGTGCAACCAAATTCTGGATGGCACTTATGCATAATGGAATTTTCTGGTTGCTCGTAACCGCTTCCAGCTTCTTCTTTATTTGTGCGACTACGTTGGCACAAGGCGGATGGCCATTGTCGTTCCGCAGGGTTCCGGAAGCGATCTCAGGAAATATTAATTTGTTAGGAATTCTCGTGCTGGTGATATTGCTGAGTTATGTGTGGATCTCTCCCGATCATCATATTTATCACTGGAAAGATACAGAACACGTTAAGCACGATGCTAAACTTACCTGGAAGAGTGGCTTTTTAAATCCTGTATTTTATACAGTGCTCTCCATTGTATCGGTAGGATTGTGGATGTTTTTCCGCAACTGGTTCCGTAAAAATTCATTAGCTGAAGATGTGGCAACAAAAGGAAACACTTCCTTTTATTGGAAGTCACTTGCAATTGCTGCTGCCTTTCTTGTTACTTATGGTCTTACGGTAATGAGCACACTTCCCTGGATGTGGCTGATGAGTATTGATGCACATTGGTATAGCACCATGTATAGTTGGTACACTTTTGCCAGCTCATGGGTGTCCGGAATTTCGCTCATGATGCTCTTTGTTATTTTCTTGAAGAATAAAGGTTATCTGGAATATGTAACCGAAGAACATATTCATGACATTGGAAAATTCATGTTTGCGTTTTCTGTATTCTGGACATATCTCTGGTTTTCACAATACATGTTGATTTGGTATAGTAATCAGCCGGAAGAAACAGAATACTTTATCGACCGTATTGGTGCGGGAGGGAAAGGCGGACCTTTCAAAGGAATCTTCCTGTTGAATCTGATCATCAACTTTGTGGCACCCTTACTGATACTGATGAAACGTGGATCTAAAAGAAGTTATACCGTGGTAACATTAATGGCGGTAATCATCATATTTGGACACTGGTTGGATTTTTATCAGATGATCACACCGGGACCATTGAAAACATTGGAGCAACAGCATAAAGGGGCATCGAATTCACTCGGACATTTCCTATATAGTCTGGGTATTAGTGCCGGCTTCCTTGGATTGGTGATCTGGAATACAGCGAAATATCTGACGAAAGCAACGCTGTTACCGAAAAATCATCCTTTAGTGAAAGAAAGCGTGATTCATCACACCTGATAATTTGAACAAAAAAACTGAATTGAAGAAAACAACATAATTTTTGTACTTATGACTACAACAACATATCTGGTTCTTGCGGCAGTGGCGCTGATATTCGTTGTCATTTTTCAGATTGCGAAGGCAAGCGAGTATGTGAGCATATTGAACGGAGAAGAAAAGTCGAATAAACAAAGCAACCGCATCAACGGATTTTTATTGCTTGGATTCATGATCCTTGGTTTTGCAGGTGTGTGGTGGTGCAATAAAGAGCTGTATGGTTCTACTTTGTTTCCACAAGGCTCTGCTTCCGTAGAGGGTGAGCGCATCGACGAGATGTTCATGATCACAACCGCCATCACTGGATTGGTTTTCGTCATCACTCAATTTCTGCTATTTTATTTTGCTTGGAAGTATCAGGCGAAAGAAGGAAGAAAAGTATTTTACTTTCCTCACAATAACAAACTGGAGCTGATCTGGACTGTAGTACCTGCTATCTTCTTGACTGTGTTGGTTGTATTTGGATTAAGATTCTGGTTCCGTATTACTTCAGATGCTCCTAAAGGTGCTATGACTGTTGAGATCATAGGAAAGCAGTTTGGATGGATCATGCGTTATCCCGGTAAGGATAATACGTTTGGTAAAACTTATTTTAAGGTAATTAGTGACGAAGCTAATAATTCTTTGGGTCAGGTTTGGCAGGATAATGAGACACTAAAATTAAAAGCAGATCCGGCAAACTACGATGATATCGTAACTACGCAAACTATGTACATCGTAAAAGGTCGCCCTGTAAAGTTGATTATCGGAAGTCGCGATGTAATTCATGATGTGGGATTGAATCATTTTCGTTTGAAGATGGATGCTGTACCGGGTATTCCAACAACATTGTGGTTTACGCCGAAGTACACGACAAAAGAAATGAAAGAGCGTACGGGTAATCCTGATTTTGTGTATGAGATCTCCTGTGATCAGATGTGCGGTAACGGACATTACAGTATGAAAGGTATCATTGAGGTGGTAACGCAGGAAGAGTTTGATGCATGGATTGCCAAGCAAAAACCGAATTATTATGTTGCATTTCCTGATAAGGATCCCTCCACTCAGGCTGCAGCAACGGATTCAACCGCTACAAAAATTGCGGCTGTAAATTAATTTTTGAAATTATAATTATATGAGCATGGAAACTACACAATCACATGTTGTATCTGTTCCGCACGAGGCGCACGACGAAACACATCATGGTCATCATCACCATGAAACATTTCTGACTAAATATGTTTTTAGTCAGGACCACAAAACCATTGCTAAACAGTTTTTAATCACGGGTATGTTCTGGGCATTGCTCGGAGGTTTATTCTCTGTGATCTTCCGTTTGCAACTTGGTTATCCTGATGCTAAATTTCCCTGGATGGAAGATTTGCTCGGCGAATGGGCAAGAGGCGGACAGTTGCAGGCAGAGGCTTATTATGCATTGGTTACTATGCACGGAACCGTACTAGTATTCTTTGTATTGACAGCCGGATTAAGCGGAACGTTCTCCAACTTTCTGATTCCTTTACAGGTAGGGGCGAGAGATATGGCTTCTCCGTTTATGAATATGTTGTCATACTGGTTCTTTTTTATAGCCAGTATTGTGATGTTAAGTTCACTTTTCGTACAAACCGGACCGTTCAGTGGCGGATGGACGGCTTACCCACCGTTAAGTGCGTTGGGACAGGCATCGCCCGGTTCTAAAGTGGGCATGGATCTTTGGCTAGTATCAATGGCCTTGTTCGTAGTGTCTTCACTACTTGGTGGCTTGAACTATATCGTAACGGTATTGAACATGCGTACGAAAGGCATGAGCATGACGCGTATGCCACTTACTATCTGGGCTTTCTTCTTTACAGCGGTATTAGGTGTTCTTTCTTTCCCTGTATTATTCTCTGGATTTATTCTGTTGATTTTTGATCGTCATTTTGGAACCAGTTTTTATCTGAGTGATATATATATTAATGGACAGGCTTTACCTAATGAAGGAGGTAGTGCGATTCTTTACCAACACTTATTCTGGTTCTTAGGACACCCTGAAGTATATATCATTCTTTTACCTGCGATGGGAATGGTGTCTGAAATTCTTTCTGTGAACAGTCGCAAGCCGATCTTCGGTTATATGGCGATGGTGGGATCTCTGTTTGCAATTGCGATCCTGGCCTTCCTTGTATGGGCACACCATATGTTTGTGACCGGATTGAATCCTTTCCTCGGAGCCTTCTTTGTGTTGTTGACACTTTTGATCGCGGTACCATCTGCCATCAAAGTATTCAACTGGCTGACAACAATCTGGAAAGGTAATTTAAGATTTACTCCGGCAATGTTGTTTGCCTTAGGCTTTGTGAGTCTGTTTATTTCCGGTGGATTGACCGGTATATTCCTTGGAAACTCTGCGTTGGATATTCATTTACATGATACTTATTTTGTAATTGCCCACTTCCACATTGTAATGGGTGTGGCATCCATGTTCGGCATGTTTGCCGGTATTTACCATTGGTATCCGAAAATGTATGGACGCTATTTGAATAATACATTAGGATATGTGCATTTCTGGGTAACGATGATCGGAGCGTATCTCATCTTCTGGCCTATGCACTACGAAGGTTTAGCGGGTATGCCTCGCCGTTATTACAAGTTTGATATCTGGGAGTCTTTCAAACATTTCGGATCACTCAACCAGTTCATCAGTATTGTATCTATTATTGTGTTCTTGGTACAGATCCTGTTTTTGATCAATTTCTTCTACAGCATTTGGAAAGGAAGAAAAGTTACCACCCAAAATCCATGGGGTGCCAATACATTGGAGTGGACAACGCCCATCAACCCCGGACACGGAAACTGGGAGGGAGATATTCCTGAGGTGCATCGTTGGGCTTATGATTACGGAAAAGACGGAAAAGAATATATTTCTCAAACCACTCCTGTTGCTGCAGACGAAAGCAGGCATTAATGAGTGATTTGAAAGATGATAGCAATGTGCAGAAGGGTTCACTTTCTTTGACATGGGTGAGCAAGTTGAAAGATTATGTTCAACTGATTAAGTTCACTTTGAGTTTTACTGTGGTATTTAGCAGTGTGATATCATATATGCTGGTGCCTTGCGTAACCGAATATGATCTTGTGCAGATCCTCTTGTTACTGACAGGAGGGATGCTGGTTACTGGAAGTGCGAATGCCATTAATCAGATCACTGAAGCGGATACAGATGCGTTGATGAAACGAACTGCATCGAGACCTGTTGCTTCAGGGAGAATGAGTAAAACAGAAGCCGGTGTATTTGCTTTTTTATCCGGTTTGATTGGTTCTTTGATATTGGGTTATTATTTCAGTGGATATGCAGCAGGCTTAGCCTTGTTGAGTCTGTTCATTTATGCATTTATCTACACGCCGATGAAAAAAGTAAATTCATCTGCAGTATTGATAGGTGCATTACCCGGCGCATTGCCTTGCTTGATCGGATGGGCAGCGGCATATCACTGTGATGGTTTTTCCTGGACGGGAGGATGGGTTTTGTTTGCGATTCAGTTCTTGTGGCAGTTTCCACATTTCTGGGCGATCGCCTGGGTAGCACATGGAGATTATAGCAAGGCAGGATTCAAACTGCTTCCTTCACAACAGGGCCCTACTAAATTCACCGCATTGCAAACCGTGGTATATGCGATGGCAATGATTCCGGTCGGATTTCTTCCCTACTTGTTGGGAATGACAGGATCGGTAAGTATGTGGATTTTGCTGGCAGCCAATATTTTCATCGTCATACAATGTATAAGATTGTATGTATCTATGGATGTAAAGAAAGCCAGATATGTAATGTTTAGCAGTTATTTGTATTTGCCTGTAGTCTTATTGGCTATGCTGGCAGATAAAGCAGATAAAATATAAAGAACAGATGGATCAGGTTATGAGTCAAAAAAATCAGAAAATACATCCCCATAAGTTTACCCTTTGGGTGGCCATGGGAAGTATTACGATGATGTTTGCAGGCTTTACCAGCGCTTATATTGTGAAAAGCAATATGGCGGGCTGGGAACCCGTTCAGATGCCGAATATTTTTTATCTGTCTACTTTCCTGATTTTGTTGAGTAGCGGAACAATTTATCTGGCGAAGAGGAAATTTCAGGAAAGAGAGATGGCAAAGTATCGGGTGCTCGTTACCGTTACAGCCGCTTTGGGTTTGTTGTTTATGGTTACGCAATACCTAGGGTTCTCTGAACTCTGGGCGCAGAAAATAACTTTTTCTGAAAGCGTTGCCGGTTCTTTTTTTTATGTGATCAGTGGTGTACATGCGTTGCATGTGCTGGGAGGAGTGATCGCATTGTTGATCATTTTTGCTCGCGCATTCAGCACGAAGAGCCGGTTTTATAGTGCGAATCCTATCGAAGTCGCATCTATCTACTGGCATTTTGTAGATGTATTGTGGTTGTATTTATTTGTATTTTTTATATTGGTTTCTTAATCCTTAATAACAATTGAATTTTTAAATCAGTTTTCAATGGCACAAGCAGTACCTGCAAATACTAGATGGTGGAACGGTGGTAAGAGTCCGTTCAATGTGGAATACGGGAAGTTGATGATGTGGTATTTTCTGATGAGTGATGCTTTCACTTTCGGAGCGTTTCTGATCTCTTATGGAACCGTAAGATTTTCAAGTAACTCATGGCCCGATCCTAACCATGTATTTAATTCATTCCCTTTTGCCGGACACGCAAATCTTCCGCTTGTGTTCGTAAGTTTAATGACGTTCATTCTCATTGTAAGTTCTGTTACTATGGTACTTGCGGTACATGAAGGACATAAAGGAAACAAAAAAGGGGTAATCAAGTGGATGTTGTGGACCATCATTGGGGGTGCTGCATTTTTAGGTTGTCAGGCATGGGAGTGGACGCACTTACATCATCAGGGTGCATGGTGGGGAAGCAATCCTTTTCCTAATATGAACGGAACGGTTGCCTCCAGTAATTTCTCCAATTTCTTTTTTACGATTACTGGTTTTCACGGATTCCATGTGTTATCCGGTGTGGTAATCAATATCATCGTAACATTGATGGCCTGGCGTGGAGTCTTTGAAAAAAGAGGTCATTATCTGATGATCGAGAAGATCGGATTATACTGGCACTTTGTGGATCTGGTATGGGTATTTGTATTCTTATTCTTTTATCTTGTATAACCCTAATTATCATTATTAAATTACGATTTGAAAATTTCAGATATGGATAATCAAACATTTGGCGGAGAAGTGACCATACCGCATCACGCACCAACAGACGAATCAAAGAAGAAGATCTTTAAAACCACCATTCTCTTGTCGGTGATAACAATTATTGAACTCGGTATAGGCTATTTATTATATGCCACAGATTTCAGTGAAACAGTAGATATCATGTTTAAGGGCGCTGTTATTATTCTTTCTTTCGCGAAGGCATTTTATATTGTTTCTATTTTCATGCACTTGGGTGATGAGATCAGAAATCTGATCATGACCATTGTGGTTCCTTTGTTGCTTTTTGTTTGGTTTATCATTGCATTCTTGTGGGATGGCAATTCATGGAAAAATTTAAGAAATGAATATGCTCCCAAAACTGAAGTTAAGCATGAACAGCATGCTGTTGGACACGAAGCCGATCAGCACTCGGGAGAACATAACACTCACTAAACAAAGCATCAGATAAGCTTGTTATTATTCGTCCCGTCTATACAAGCGGGACGATTTTTTTAATTGAGGTTCTTCGATGGTCGTCTATTTTCGACCAACGATAAACGATCAACGATAAACGAAAGAAATGTCAAAAAAATCCTGGATAGCATTATTATTGGTAGTAGGCATACCGCTCATGGCATATTTTGCTGTGAAATATTTCAGCGAGGATGCTGTGGTGATGCCTAAAAGATATTTTTATGATTCGGTTGTAACCAAAACGGTGGATGGTCAACTAAGAAGAGATACGGTATGGCATCGTATCTCTAATTTTTCATTTATCAATCAATTGGGAGATACAGTTTTTGCAGATGAGTTGAAAGGCAAGATTCTTGTGGTTGACTATTTTTTTACCCGCTGCCCCAATCCATGTCCTACGCTTACGCGCAACATGAAACGCATGCAGGATTCTTATTTTAAAAATGATAGTCTGGTTCATTTTATTTCATTTACTGTTGATCCCACACGTGACTCTGTTGTCGCATTAAAAAAATATGCAGACCGATTTAAGATCCGTCATCATAACTGGTGGATGCTCACCGGCGACAAAAAGAAAATTTATGATTTGGCATTTGATGAATTTAAGGCCGGCGTAGTTGATGGTGGAGGGGTCGATACAGCCTTTTTACATACCGATAAATTTTATCTGTTGGATAAGAACAGAGTAATCAGGGGCTGGTATGATGGGACAGATTCTGCTGCGATGACAAGATTGGCGAGAGATATCAGCTTGCTGATATTGGAAAAAGATAAGTCGAAAAAGAGAAATCTCTTTAGAAAATAGAGTTTCCTAAAGTACATTTGTAACTAAAGTATTCAAAATGAGTCAACAAGAAAACCCATACGGGAAAAGAAAAAAAGGAATTTATCTACCGCCGTCGATGAAAAAAAATGACAAACAAGCATACTTGTTTACAATATTAGTTTCAGCAGTTGTGTTTGTAGCGGTAGTTATTTTAGGGAGAGTGGAGTTAAAAGTTGACCTGGGTTTTGATGTCCATTTATTTGCAAAAGCCAATGCACTAATAAATACTTTTGTTGCTCTCTTATTGTTAAGTGGACTTTGGGCTGCCAAGGATAAAAGATATGCAACACATAAAAAACTGATGTTATGGGCGATAGGCTTGAGCGTATTATTTCTTTTATCATATATATGTCACCATCTGTTTGCCGGATCTACACCTTATGGAGATGAACATACCGGAGGCATTTCAAAAATAATCTATTACTCTATTTTGCTTACACATATTCCTTTAGCGGGAATCATTTTGCCTTTTATTCTGATTTCTTCTTACCGCGCACTTATAGGAGAATATGATAAACATAAAAAACTAGTTAAGTTTACATGGCCTTTATGGTTTTATGTGGCGGTATCGGGAGTTGTTGTATACCTTATGATTAGCCCTTTCTATAGTTAACGCTATGTATATTTTTTTAAATTTGAATTTGTCTTTTTTCCAATGGAGTAATTGCCTTCTTTCTTTTTGTAAAAAAATGTTCGAAGAAAAAATTTCCAAAAGATGGACTATATTGACTTTTATTCTTTTGATTGTCGGTCCCAGCATTGTTGCACAGGAAAATCCTTCACCGAAAAAGAAAAATAGTTTTTGGAGCTACTTTGGCATCAAACCTTTGGGAGATACTACATCTGTTCAAAAAGATGGATTATATTTTGCGCCTCTTGTTTTTTACTCGCCTGATACAAGATGGGCTTTTGGAGCAGCGGGAGCTTATGTATTTCATATCAACGATAAAAAGAATAGCCTATCTCCATCAAGAGCTTCAAATTACAGATTTGCAGTTAACTATACACAAAATCAACAAAGTGATTTCTGGTCGGAATGGAGTGTTTTTACAAAAGCAGAACGCTACTATCTCAAGGGAGAATTCAGAGTAAGAAGCTTTCCGGATGTGTTTTATGGTTTAGGTAATACAACCAAGGTGAATGATAAAGAAGAATATGCGTATAATTTAATTTCTTTTAAGGTTCTTGGATTAAAGCAACTTTACAGATATTTCTTTTTAGGCTTTGATTATCATTTGACGCGTCAATATGATTTCGCCTATCCTAAAGGACAAATTAATACACTTAACTTAATAGGAAACACAGGCGGAACGGGATCTGCTTTGGGTTTGGCCTCCATTTATGACGACAGAGATAATGTCATGAATCCATATAAGGGAACTTATGCGGAAGTTTCATCTTATCTGTATAGAACAGAATTAGGAGGCACGTATAATTTTGATGTGATTAATGCTGAATTCAGAAAATACATAATGATTAAGCCAAAGCATATAATTGCTTTTCAATCTAAGGCAAGAATTGCCACAGGCGATGTTCCGCTTATAGATATGTCAATGATAGGAGGCGATGATTTGTTGCGTAGTTATGCAAGAAATAGGTTCAGAGATAAAAATATGTTTGGCGCTCAGGTTGAATACAGATTTCCTGTTATATGGAGATTTGGCATGACAACATTTGCAGGTGTCGGGGATGTATTTAACAGAACGACAGATTTAAATTTAAATTATTTGAAGAAGCATTAATTGATAAGTTGTTTGATCCATC